>JAUSJX010000176.1 GCA_030647435.1 Candidatus Rokuibacteriota bacterium | reverse complement strand
AAAGCGAGTTCGCCAGAGGAGTGCGATGAATGGGTGCGCCTGCGGATCTCCTCATCGTGCGCCAGCGGAGCCGGATTGTTCGCTTCGCGGTGGAGCATCGCATTCCGGCCATGTACGAGTTCAGGGAGTTCGTGAGTGACGCTGGTCTGCTTTCCTACGGACCCAACCTCATGGAGATGTCCCTCGCCGCGCGATGCGGGTGGGCGACATGCGGTCTCCCCTGCGGGCCCCGCCTGACACCCGGCATTGCGCGCTTCACCGGGGCGACGGCGAGCGTCCGCACCGCGATCGGCCTCTGACCCGGGCCATCCTGCGCCGCCACGGGCTCGCGGTCACGAAGCGGGCCGAGGGGTGCGGCGGCGGGGCCGGGGGGCGCCGCCGCCGGGTGGGCGCCTTCGCGGTGATCCCGCCCCTGATCGTGCGCGACGTCTACGGCGGTGGCTCCCGGGAGCTGGCGCTGGTCAACACCCGCTTCTCGGGCGGGATGATCGCGTCCACCATGCTCCAGATCCGGCTGGGCGCTCTCCGCCGTCCCAGGCGTGCCGTGCTGCTCGCCCTGGCCGGGGGCGCCGTCGTGCTGGCGGCGATGTCGGCGCCGGGGCCGCTCTGGGGTTTCGCGCTGACCTGCTTCGTCTGGGGAGTGGGCGCCGGCGTGGTGCTCAGCCAGGGGCGCACCATCGCCAGCTCGAGGCGCCGGAGAGCCACGGCGCGCGCTGGCCATCTTCCAGCTCGGTTTCGCCGGCGGCTCGCCCGTGGGCGCGCTCGGGATGGGCTACCTGGCGGCGCTCAGCGGGCCGCGGCCGGGGCCGCCGTCTATCCGGCGGCGCCCGGCGCAGCAGCCCCCATCAGTCCACGCGAAGGATCAGGTCGGAGCCCAGACCCTTGACGCTCGTCTGACCGCAGCGCGCGATGGTCGTCCAACAGCCTGGTCGAGAGGTCGATCTCCCAGCGGAACGAGCATAGCGTGCTGGCTGTCACCGAGACTGTCCCTCACCCGGCGTAACAGTGCGCGACCGGCCGCCACTTCCCGCGCCGGCCGCTTCTCGCGAAGGGAGGCAAGGCCCTCACGCACGTCCTCACTACCATCCGAGCGCCGATGTGTCACACTCACGGTGTCTGGCCCGATCGTCGGCTCATCGTGAACCTCCTCCTCGCCAGACCACGACTCTGGGGCCCTCTTCCGCGTTCCAGGGAGTGTCGTCAACAGCGGGAGATTTACCCGGAGGTGCGCGATGGCGCACAGGCTGTCCCGCGTAACCGATCTCCACACCTTCCATATCCCCGTGATGGGCCTCGCATACACCATCGACACCCCGCTGAAGGTCGCGCGCTTCGGAATCTCGTCGGTGGTCTCGATCATCGAAGACAATCTCCTGGAGCAAATGCGCGCATTCCATTGCACGCAGGAAGCCGAACCGTACGCTCCCATCCCGGACGAAGACGTCGATCACCGGGCGAAGCGCATCACGGCATACCTGAACCTGCTGAACCGGATCGTGAGCAGGCAGGTGGAGACACTGAAAACCGGCGCGTTCGAAGAGGGCGCCGACATCGAGAGATATTTCGAGCTCCTGCCCTCTTCTTCTCCCGCCAGGGTGCTGTTCGAACGGATGCAGAGCCTGGAAGACGGCGCAGAGAAGCTGTCCCTGCAGGAAGAGCTGCGCGGGACGGTTGTCGCCGGCGCCATCGACGTCAACATCATGACCAAATGTGATCGCACGAACTACGACACATCGGGGGAGCCGCTTCCACCGGAGTATGCTGACGCCAGGGCCGCGCTGCGCGGCTTTGCGCTGAGTACTCTGTCTTCGTCGGTCGTGTTTTCCGCGGGGCTCAATCCGCGTCTTTACGCGTATTGTGAATCGTTCGGAGATTTCTTCCCCGACGACCAAGACCATCTTCGGAAGAAGATCACCCTGAAGGTGAGCGACTACCGCTCGGCGTCGGTGCAGGGGAAAGTTCTGGCGAAGAAAGGACTCTGGGTGACCGAGTTCCGCATCGAATCGGGATTGAACTGCGGCGGCCATGCTTTCGCCACCGACGGATTGCTGCTGGGCCCCATTCTCGAAGAATTCAGAACGAAGAGAGCCGCTCTTGTTGTGGCGCTCCTTGAGATGTGCAACAGCGCCCTGGCCCAGAAGGGATACAAGACGTTCTCACAGGCGCCCGCGATGAAGATCACCGCGCAGGGAGGAATCGGCACAGCCAACGAGCACAACTTCCTAATCGAACATTACCACCTGGACGGTACCGGCTGGGGAAGCCCCTTCCTGCTGGTGCCCGAAGCCACCAACGTCGACGAGGATACCCTGCGTCAACTCGAGTCGGCGGGGATGGAAGATTATTTCCTGAGCTACGCGTCGTCGCCGCTGGGAGTTCCGTTCAACAACTTCCGGCGGAGCTCCTCCGAAGAGCAGCGCAAGCAACGCATCGCCAAGGGAAGGCCGGGAAGTCCCTGCTACAAGAAGTTCTTGTCGTTCAACAGCGAATTCACTTCCCAACCCATCTGCACCGCCTCGCGGGAGTACCAGCACCTGAAGCTGAAACAGCTCCAGGAGCAGCAGCTCCCGCCCGAAACGTTCCGCGAGGAGTTCGACCTCATCACCCAGAAGGAGTGTCTTTGCGAAGGGCTCGGCGCCGCGGTGTTGCTGAAACATGGCATCGAGCCGGCTCACAAGCTGTCAGCAGTCAGCATCTGCCCGGGGCCCAACCTGGCTTATTTCTCGAAAGCATGTTCGCTCCGAGAAATGGTCGATCACATCTACGGGCGCGCGAACGTTCTCAATGCGCTTCGCCGCCCGCACATGTTCGTCAACGAGTTGTCCCTCTACGTGGACTACCTGAAGCACGCGATCGGACACAGCGTTGACGCTTTGACGATCAAGCACCTCCGCTACCTGCGCACGTTCAAGACGAACCTGCTCGAAGGAATTGCTTACTACAAGGATCTGCTTCCTTCCATCAAAACGGAGCCTGCATCGCATCTGCCCGGCATGAAGGAGGAGCTCTGCGCGATCGAGGTCCGCGTGATGGATCTCGTGATCCCGGAAGCGCCGGCAGCTGACTGAGCGCAGAGGATGGACACACGCTGGTCCCTCGGCTCCCTCGCCGCGCGAGGCGGGTGGGCGGCATGCGGCCTCCCCTGCGGGCCCCAGCCTGACACCCGGCATTGCGCGCTTCACCGGGGCGACGGCGAGCGTCAGCCCCGCGATCGCCCTTTGATCGGGGCCATCCTGCGCCGGAAAGTCTAACCTCGAACTGTCTATCAGGTGGGGAAGGTTACGTTGCCGCTACAGCATTGGGGCTCTGGGGCGAGGGCAAGTTGCTGAAAATCCGCGCGAAGCGATCGGCCGACGACGGGAACTGAAAATCCTGTGCCCTTCTCGAAGCCCAAGCAGGCAACGATAAGCGGCAACGGGTGCCTGACAGTGCGATGGGGGGCGGGTAGTGGCAGCCGTCTCAAGGCTGAAACACGGGTTGAAGCCCAGATTCGTAAGTCGCCTTAGAAGCCCCGCCGTGAGCGGGCTACCTCAGTCGATGCTTCGGGCTCTACTCGGGGAGGGCGCATGTTTCAGCCGAAGCAGCGGGTGACGGTGGACCTGTCCGGCCTCGTCATCCAGGGTGTCTCGTTCAGCCAGAACGTGCAGAAGGCCCTCGGGACGATCCTGCAGCAGGTGTCCACCGACCCGCCCGTCTACAAGGTCGAGCTCCTGTTCAGTTTCAAAGGCGTCAAGCGGGTGGATCTGCCGGAGGAGAGGATCCATGCGGGCTGACCATGGCTGAGCGTGATCGGATCGCCGAGTTCAAGGAGGTGGTCGAGCTGATGCCGGACGATCCGGTCGTCCGGTTCGGTCTGGCGGGCGCCGACCTCGACGCCGGGCAGGCCGAGAGCGCTATCCCCGAGTATGAGGAGACGATCCGGCTCAAGCCGGACTACTCCGCCGCCCATCGCGGGCTCGGCCGGGCGCTGGAGCGGGCCGGTCGACGCGACGAGGCCCAGGCGGCGTACCGGAAGGGGCTCGAGGTGGCGGCGCGCACCGGCGACCTCCAGACGAAGAAAGAGATCGAGGTCTTCCTCCTTCGTCTGGATACGGCGGGGAGTTGACTGAGGGGAAGCGCGCGGCTCCCGCAGCGTCAGCTGCAGCCGGCTCGCGGCGCGCCGGGGGCGCGGCGGGGCACGAGCGTGCAGGCAAACGTCGCGGGCTGCCGGCGGTACTGATCGAGCGTGGCCTGGAGCCGCGCGAGGGTCCGGTCACGCTTCGCCAGGCCGATCGAGTAGATCGCCAGGTCGTTCACGAGACGGGTATAGAACTGGTGTGGGGCGTCGCCGCCGGTGCCCATGCACGGCGACGGCTTCTGGGCCACGCGCAGGAGCGGGCCGAACGCCTTCACGTACTCCGCCAGGATGGGTTCGTCACGGAGGTCACGAGGCACCTCGGGGAAGCAGGCCAGGAGATCGTCCACGGTCATCGGCGTGCGCGCCGACCGGGCGCTTGCCTCTAGATCCCTTGACAGGCGAATCTGGACCATCGCCCGGCTAGTATACCCCGCCACTAAGCCCCGCCATCAAGCATAGATGCGAACTCGTCCGACGCGGAGTACCCTAAGGGCAGTCCAAAGGAGGGAACACGATGGCCGACTACAATACGGCGTCCGCCTCGACCGCTCTGCCGGCGGCAGCCGACGCTCAACGCGTCACCGCGTTCCTTCGAAAAGTCTACGCGTGGATGTGTGCCGGGCTGGGCGTGACCGCCTTTGTCGCGTTCACCGTGGTGGGCTCGCCAACGATCGTCCGGGCGATCGCGTCGAATCAGCTGTTGTTCTTCGGCCTCTTCGCCGCCGAGCTGGGCCTCGTCTTCTACCTTTCTGCTCGCGCGTCCAAGCTCGCGCCGGGCGCAGCCGCGGGACTCTTCGTACTCTACTCGGCGCTGAACGGGGTGACGCTGTCGCTCGTGTTGCTCATGTACACGGGCGCATCCGTCGCGACGACGTTCGTCGTCACGGCGGGGATGTTCGGCGCGCTCGCCCTTTTCGGCTCGACCACGACGCGCAGCCTGGCCGGCGCCGGTCACTTCTTCTTCATGGGGCTGGTCGGGCTCGTGCTCGCGTCAGTCGTCGGCATGTTCTGGCACAGCGAGGCCCTGCAGTTCCTGATCTCCGTCATCGGCGTGATCGTGTTTACCGGGCTCACCGCCTGGGACGCGCAGCGCCTGAAGCAGATGGCGCTGGCGCTACCGGAAGGCCAGAGCGGGTCCTATGCGGTCGTGGGAGCCCTGTCGCTCTATCTCAATTTCATCAACCTCTTCCTGATCCTGCTTCGGTTCTCGGGTGGAAGGCGAAGCTGACCATGTTTGGCATGGGGCGCTAGAGCTTCTTGTCATTCTGGTGATCGTCCTGGTGCCGTTCGGGGGAAGCAAGCTCCCGGACCTTGCGAAATCACTCGACGGCGCATAGGACGGATAGACGCTGTTTCCTCGGCTCCCTCGCCGCGCGATGCGGGTGGGCGACATGCGGCCGCCCCTGCGGGCCCCAGCCTGACACCCGGCATTGCGCGCGTCACCGGGGCGACGGCGAGCGTCCGCACCGCGATCGCCCGCTGACCCGGGCCATCCTGCGCCGCCACGGGCTCGCGGTCACGAAGCGGGCGGAGGGGTGCGGCGGCGGGGCCGTGGGGCGCCGCCGTCGGGTGGCAGGGGCAGCCTCGAGAGAAGGACTTGAGCTACGGGCTACGTGAGGGCGGCGGGCGCGGGTGGGGCGGGGCCGGGCGGCGCGAGGGCGCCGGAGCGGGCCCGGTGGGCGAGGATGGCCTGCCCGGCGAGGGGATTCTGCACGGCGGCGATGACGCGCTGGCGGCCCCCACAGCGGGGACAGGCGAGGACATCGAGATCGAGCACGCGGCGCATCAGCGGGGCCCAGGTCCACGGGGAACGTGCCCTTCAGATTGACGTCGAGGACCTCGTCCTACTGCGCCTCCGTCATGCGCAGAAACTCCACGCGTGGGAAGATGCCGGCGTTGTTCGCGAGCACATCGATCCCGTCGAGGCTCGCGCCCGCCTCCACGAGCCGCCGGACCTCGGCCGCCTTGGACACGTCAGCGGCGACGGTCACCGCCTGTTGTCCCAGCGCCCGGATTCACGCGGCGATTTCTTCGGCCTCGACGCGGCCGTCCACGTAATTGATGACCTCGCTGGCCCCTTCGCGGCCAAAGGCCAGCGCAATCGCCTTCCCGATCCCCTGCTGCGCCCCGGTCACTACTGCGACCTTCCCGGCTGAACGCATCGGCATCCCAATTCCTTGCGCTTCGATACTTCGACGCCAGCGATCCGCAGATCATGGCAAAGCAAGTCAAGAAACGCAATCCTCACGCCCGGCTGGCGTACCGCTTCTTCCAACGGTAGAAAGTCTGCTCGGAGATGCCGAGCTTGCGGAGACCTCGGCGGACCTGCCGGTCGGGGAACGTCAAACCGAAATGGGACACTGCCGTCGGAAAAGGACGGGTGCCATCGTCAAGGGGCACGGAAGTGGCGCTTGAGCCGCAGCAGGGGCTGCTCGAGGAAAAAAAATGAAGTGGTGGCAATCACGAGCGTGGCAAGCCAAGCCTCTGGGAGGTGTGTCGGAGAGGGGAGAACCCCCGGCACGCTGAGCGCGCCAAACACGTAGAAGACTGGATAGTGCCAGAGGTAGAGCCCGTAGGAGATCCGTCCCAACCCGACGAGAGGCGATCCTTCGAGGAGACGGTCAATTCTCGAGGGCGCGATCAACAACTTCACGATGAGGAACGCCGTGGCAAGCGAGGCGAGCGTACTCGTAGCGTGGAAGAGGTAGTCCCTCGGCCACGTGGCCTCGACGAAGAGATAGGTCAGCGCCAAGGTCGCCACCATCGCTCCGATTCCGGAGACGACTCGAGCGGTCGGCGACGTCGGGAGCATCTTCCACCCGATGAGGAGCCCGACGGTGCAACCGACGAGGAGCGAGTCAGCCCGCGTGTCCAGTCCCACGTATAGGTGAAGTTGGGAGGCACGTTGGCTCATCAGCAGGAATCGGTATGCGGGTACCAGCAGGCCTCCAGCCGCCACGATACCGAGGATCCAGCCACGACGGCCCACAACTCGAGTGAGCACGGCCAGGCTCGGTGGCCACACGAGATAGAACTGCTCTTCGATGGCGAGGGACCATGTGTGCCCGAGGACGAAGAGCGGTTGCCCGGCAATCATCGCCCAATTCGCTGCGTAGAAGACGACCGCCGCCACCGCTCCCCACGTATGCCGTGACGCCTCGGGTGACGCGAAAGCGAACTCGCCTGACGCGCAGACCGCGACCGTCGCGAAGAGGGCCGGGAGCAAGCGCAGCGCCCGTCGCATGTAGAACCTACGAAAACTGATCGCACCGTGCCGTTGCTGCTCTTCGACGAGGAGCGTCGTAATGAGGAAGCCGCTCAACACAAAGAACACGTCAACACCGAGATAGCCACCAGAGATCAGCCCGGAGTGGTAGCCCATAACGGCCAAGATAGAGATGCCTCGAAGACCGTCGAGCGACGGCCGGTAACCCAGACTGGAGCGGGTGGCCGCGGCGTTCAATTCAGCCATCGTGACAATGTATCCGAATCGAGCGGGACGACAAAGGAAACGGCAGATCCCGTCACGGCCCTTCCGCTCCGGCTCCCGTGGTCGCAAGCCGGTCGGACCTCAAGGCCTCGAAAAGGAACAAGAATATCGGCGATTCGATTCAGCGAGGTGGCGCATAGGACGGACACACGCTGTTCCCTCGGCTCCCTCGCCGCGCGCTGTGGGTGGGCGACATGCGGCCTCCCCTGCGGGCCCCAGCCTGACACGCGGCATTGCTCGCTTCACCGGGGCGAAGGCGAGCGTCAGCACCGCGATCGCCCACCGTCTCGCCCCCCTACGCGGACGCCTCGTCGGGATATCCCGCGTATCCCACAGGGGTACTCCCATGGATATCTCGAAGTATCCCTACGCCTATCTTCTCCCCTATCCCCACCCCCGCCATCCCCTCGTCCTTAGCAGCCGGTCCTTTCGTCGCCCATTCCGAGCGTCACAGCTGAGCGCGTGGCATCCTCTGCATGGGGCCGCGTGATGCGAACTGGCGTTAATGTTTCCTATGGGCTGACCGACGCCTCGCGCATCATGCTCGTTCGGGCGTCGCTCGAGGCTTCCTTGACGCCGTGGTGGCGGCGGGGCAGTATCGATCCGGGATGGAACTGGCAACATCCGCGCTGTGGGAGGGCTGCCTGCCGAGGCTGGGAGGCGCGGGGGTCTGAGAATGGCTTTTATGGTTCCTGTGCTCCACCTGAAGTCGAACGGCGCCCAGGCCGTCATCACCGGCGATCTGATGCACACGCCCGTGCAGTGCCTGGAGCCGGACTGGGCGATGCGCGCAGATTTCGACCCGGGCTGGCGAGCCAGACGCGGCGGGCCTTCCTGGAGCGCTACTGCGGGACCGACGTCCTGGTCTGCGCCACGCACTTCCCGTCCCCGTCGCTGGGCCGCATCGTCCCTCGCGGCGGCGCCTTCTGGTTCGAGTTCGAGGAGCGGCCTCGATGACCGGCGACCCGCGCGCGCCTCGCCCGCTCGTGTGCGGCTGCGGCCACGTGCGCGACGGCCACGGCACGTTCGAGCTGCGATGGCTTCCGTGAGGGGAGGCGAGAGCGTCGGCGGGCGGGTTTGCGCGCTGCGGGGCGTTGCGGTAAGGTCGCCCGGGCCCGGCGGCTGCGGCGGAAGGCCCGCGGGCCGGGGAAGGGGGAGGATGAGACGAGCGGTCCAGCGGGCGGAGGGGCGCGCGTGAGCGCCGGCCCGCTCGACGGCGTCAGGGTCGTCGAGATCGGCGTCGCCATGGCCGGGCCGTTCTGCGCCATGCTGCTCGCCGATTACGGGGCGCAGGTCGTCAAGATCGAGCGCGTCGGCACCGGCGACGACAGCCGCGCCTGGCCCCCGTTCTTCCACGACGCGCTCGGCCACTACTTCGCCTCCGCCAACCGCAACAAGCAAAGCGTCGCCCTCGACCTGAAGCGCGCCGAGGGCGTCGAGGTCGTCCGGCGCCTGATCGGCGGGGCCGACGTCGTGGTGGACAACTACCGCGTCGGCGCGCTCGAGCGGGCTGGGCTCGGCTACGAGGCGCTGGCAGCAATGAACCCGCGGCTGGTTTACTGCTTGATCAGCGGCTTCGGCGCGACCGGGCCCCGGAGCCGCGAGCCGGCGAACGACCTGTTCATGCAGGCCTTCTCCGGCAGCATGAGCATCACCGGCGAGGTCGGCGGCGGCCCGGTGAAGATGGGCCTGTCGGTCGCGGACCTCGGCGCGGGGATGCTCGGAGCGATCGGCGTGCTGATGGCGCTCGAGGCCAGGCACCGCACCGGGCGAGGGCAGCGCGTGGAGACCTCGCTGCTCGAGGGCCAGTTCGCGATGCTGTCCTACCATCTGACGCGGTTCTTCTCGAGCGGCGAGGTGCCGGGGCCGAGCGGCAGCGGCGCCCTCGCCAGCCCGATCTACCGGGCGTTCAAGGCCTCCGACGACTGGATCGTCATCTCCGCCTTCAACGACCGGATGTACCGCGACCTGTGCGGAGCGCTCGGGCGGCCGGAATGGGCGGACGACCCACGCTTCTGCGACGCGCGGCAGCGTGCCGACCATCGCGACCTGCTGATCGGCATGATCGGCGAGGTCATGGCCAAGGACTCGGTCGCCCACTGGGAGTCGCGGTTGAAGGCGGCCGGCGTGCCGTGCTCGCCCATCAACCGGATCGACAGAGCCGTGGCCGAGGAGCAGGTCCGTGCCCGCGACATGATCGTGCAGCTAGAGCTGCCCGGGCTCGGACCGATCCGCATGGCCGGGCTGCCGCTGAAGTTCAGCGAGACGCCGGGGCGCATCGAGCTGCATCCGCCGCGCCTGGGCCAGCACACGGCGGAGGTGATGCGGCGGCTCGGCTACACGGACGCGGCGATCGAGGACCTGGCCGCGCGGGGCGTCGTCGGGCTCGACCCCGGCTGGTGCCCCCAGGCTGGTGCCCCCAGGCTGGTGCCCGATGACGCCGGCGAAGGGCCCGCAGTAGGCCGCTCGGCCGGGGAAGCGCGGTGAGACCCGACGTCGAGATCACCGACCGTCCCGAGGACGCCGAGGGGCCGGTCACGGCGGTGCGGCGACTGGACGCGGAGGCTTGGCGCGCGGAGTCACCGTGCGGCGACGGCAGCATGGTGTGGCGGAGCTGGGGCGACGGGCCCGCCCTCGTGCTGCTGCACGGCGGGGCCGGCTCCTGGCAGCACTGGGTGCGCACCGTGCCGGCCTTCAGCCGCACCCACCGCGTGCTGGCGCCGGATCTCCCGGGGCTCGGCGAGTCCGCGGATGCGCCCGCGCCGCCGGACATGACGACGATCAGCGCAATCGTCGCGGCGGGGATCGACGGGCTGCTCGGCCCGCGGGTGTCCTACGACCTCGTCGGCTTCTCCTTCGGCGCCTCGGTGGGCGGGCACGTCGCCCTCTTGCACGGCGAGCGCGTGCGCTCCCTGACGCTCCTCGGCGCGGGCGGGCTGGTGCGGCCGCGCACGCCGATGGCGCTCGAGCGGGTGCGCGACAAGATCGGCGAGGCGCTCACGCAGGCGCACCGCACCAATCTCCAGCGGATCATGATCGCGGACCCGGCGCGGATCGACGCCCTGGCGATCGCGATCCAGGACTGGAACGCGCGCCACGCGCGGCTGGACAGCCCGGCCCTGATCGCGCAGCGGCCGCTCGCCCTGTCGCTGCCGCAGCTCCGCGTCCCGGTGAACGCGATCTGGGGGGAGCGCGACCAGCTTGCCTACTACACGCTGCAGGACCGGATCGCCGCGCTGCGCGCGCTGTGCCCGGCGGTGGAACTGCGCATCATCCCCGTGGCCGGCCACTGGGTCGCCTACGAGCTCCCCGACGCGTTCAACGCCACGCTCGCCGAGTTGCTCCGCGGGGGGCCCCGGGCCGGATGACCGGAGGCGAAACGCCGGAGGAGGGTCTCGTGCTCGAGCCGCGAGAAAAACTCTGGGACTACGACGCCGTGGAGCCCGGCCAGGACGGCGCCCCGACGGTCGTCGGGCTGACCGCCGAGCACATCGCCGCATACGCGCGGCTGGCGCAGAATCCCGATCCGCGGTTCCAGAGATCCGGGACGAACGCGGAGTATGGCGGCGCGCTCGTCGCGATGCCGACGATGGTGCTCACCTACGCGCCCCTCCTGCGGGGCGAGATCGCCGAACGCCACGGTTTCGTCGCGCTGGAAGAGTCCGAGACGGCCCGGCGTCAGACCCCCTTCGCCAAGTGCGAGATCCGCTGGTTCCGTCCGGTGCGCGCCGGGGACACACTCACGGGGACCCGCCGGGTTCTGGAGAAGTACGAGCGGCGAGGCAGCAACTTCGTCACCTTCCGGGTTGAGGCCGGCAACCAGCGGGGCGAGCACGTGGCCAGGTACGACTACACCTGCATTTTCTCCTACGCCCGGGGCCAGCGGGACGTGCCCCGCGACCGGGGGATGGCCCAGCCGCTCCTGCCGGACGCCGAGGCGGCGGCGACCACATCCAACCAGGGACGCTGCCTCGCGTTCGACGCGGTCGCCATCGGCGACCAGCTGGCGCCGCTGGTCGTGTCCGAGAGCCGGGAGATCATCGACCGCAAGAACGAGTTGCGCCTGGCGGGCAAACCCAGCCCCAGCAACATCCACACCGACGAGGAGTTCGCCCGGCAGAACATCTTCGGCGGCACGGTCAACTCCGGTCCGGCCACCATGTCGTATGTCGATCAGATGCTGGAGCGGTCCTTCCCGCTGCGAGCGTTCTACGACGACGGCCGGTTGCTGATGCGGGCCATCACCCCCTTCCGCGCCGGCGACACGGTGACCTTCGCCGGAGACGTGACCGACAAGCGGCTCGAAGACGGGAACAAGATCGTGGACTGCCGGGTCCGGGGCATCAACCAGCGGGGCGAGTTGGTCTGCCTCTCCGACGCCACGATGATGCTGCCGGCCTGACTACAGGCGCGCCATCACCTTCGCGGCGAAGTCCTCGATGACGCGGTACTGCCGGTTGAGCGGGGGATACAGCATGATCTGCCGGAGCCCCTGGCGCTCGAGGCCGCGGACCTGCTCCACCAGCTCGTCCGGCGTGCCGGCCACACAGGTGGCCTTGACGAGGTCCGCGGTGATGAAGCGTGCCTCCTCGGGATCGACGAAGCTGGCGTGGCTCGCGTGGAGCCGCTGGTGCCGGACCGCCGGGGGCGCCTCGTCGAGCCAGCTCATGTAGGCCTTCCAGACCGGCCGGGCGTACTCGGGCGGATCCTCGCCGGTCTCCAGGTGGCGGGCCACCAGGTAGTGAAGGCCCGTGATGACACCGGCGCCGCTCTCGGCGACGATGCGCTCCGAGTCGAGCGGCTCCCCGGGCTCGCGCATGACCGGCGTCACCATCGCCGAGGTGTAGAAGTCGGGCGGCAGCGCGCGGCCCACCCGCGTCGCGCCGCGGCGCACGTTGGCGAGCATGTCGGCCACCGTGCCTCCGCGCGGCAACCCCGAGACGAGACCGTCGGCGATCTCGCCCGCCAGCGCCTGGGCCCGCGGGCCGTAGGCGGCGACGTAGACCGGGATCCGGTGGTCGAGGTCGACGAAGCGATGCTCGCGCATCTGGAAGCGGATGGGATGGGTCTCGCCGTCGAGGGTGTAGTCGGCCTCCTCGCCGCGGAGCAGCTTCTGCACGACCTCGACGTACTCCCGGAAGGGACCGAGCCGCATCGGCTTCCTGCCCAGCAGGCGCATGCCGGTGTGACCGGTGCCGAGCCCGATGAAGCAGCGCCCGGGCGCGAGGCGATTGATGGTCGCGATGCCGTTCGCGACGACCGGAGCGAGCCGAAGCCCCGGCACGTTGACCCCGGTCCCGAGGCGCATGCGCCTGGTCTGCTGCGCCGCCAGGGCGAGGACGGCCCAGCAGTTGGAGCGGATCATCGGGCTGTCTGTGACCCAGCAGTGGCTGTAGCCGAGGTTCTCGGCATGCGTGATGTAACCGATCTCGTCCACCTTGGCGGTGACGACCCCGAAATCCATCGTCCCTGCCCTCCGTCGAATGCCGTCGATCTCTGGAACCGTCGCGGCGTGTCGAGCGCACGGCCCGCACCCGAACGACGAGTCTGACAGAGACCGGTGACGGAGGGAAGGGAAACGAATTGGTTCTTGACGATGCGCCGGATGTCTGTTAACTCTTGCCCGGCACGACGTCGAACGTTTCGGGACACATTGGAGGACACGATGGGAACATACCGACGGTTTCTCGCGACGCTGGTACGCGCCGCGGAGTTCGCCGCCGCGGAAGCGAACGCCTGAGCCCGTCCAAGGAGCCGACCCGGTTTGGGAGGATCTTCGCACCCGACGACGCGTGGCTGGCGCGGCAGCCGCGCGAGCCGGTGCTGGATCCCGACCTGCCGATCATCGACACCCATCATCACCTGTGGCACCGCCCGGACCACCCCTATCTGCTGGACGAGTTTCTCGCCGACGTCCGCACCGGCCACAACGTCGTCGCGACGGTGTTCGTCGAATGCCACGCCATGTACCGTGCCGACGGGCCCGCGGAGATGCGGCCGGTGGGCGAGACCGAGTTCGTGACCGGCGTCGCGGCGATGAGCGCGAGCGGCGCCTACGGACCGGTGCGCGTCGCCGCCGGCATCGTGGGGTTCGCCGATCTCACGCTGGGCGACCGCGTCGAAGCGGTGCTCGAGGCGCACGTGAGGGCCGGCGGCGGCCGGTTCCGCGGCGTGCGCCACCCGGGCGGGTGGGACGCGAGCGACGTGATCGGGAACAGCCACGCGATCACGGCGCCGCATCTGTTCCGGCGTCCGGACTTTCGCGCCGGCTTGCGCCGGCTGACCGCTCTGGGCCTGTCCTTCGACGCCTGGCTCTTCCATCCGCAGCTCGCGGACATCATCGATCTGGCGCGGGCGTTCCCGGACGCCAACATCATCATGGGCCACGTGGGCGGCCCCCTCGGCTACGGCCCCTACGGGGTCAGGCGCGACGAGGTGTTCGCGTCGTGGAAGGCCTCGATGACGGAGCTGGCGAAATGCCCGAACGTGACCCTGAAGCTCGGCGGGATGCTGATGCGGCTGGCGGCGTTCGACTACAAGACCATGGAGGCGCCGCCGTCCTCGGCCGAGCTCGCGGCGTTCTGGGGGCCCTGCATGGGGACGTGCATCGAGCTCTTCGGACCGGACCGCTGCATGTTCGAGAGCAACTTTCCCGTGGAGAAGATGGGCACCGGCTACGCGACGCTGTGGAATGCGTTCAAGCGCATCGCCGCCGGCGCCTCCGCCGACGAGAAGCTGGCGCTGTTCAGCGGCACGGCGCGCCGGGCCTATCGACTGGCCTGATGCCCCGAGGGGCGGCGCGATCGCCGCAGAAGGTGTGACCCGACCGATGATCCCAGCGGCACTCGACGATCTCCGGGTCCTGGACGTGAGCCAAGGGATCGCGGGCCCCCTCTGTGCCAAGCTCCTGGGCGACTTTGGGGCGGACGTCATCAAGGTGGAGCCCGCCGGCGGCGAGTGCGGCCGGAGCATGCCGCCCTTCTCCGGGGGCGAGGCCCACCCGGAGAAGAGCCTGTTCTTCCTGCTGACGAACCTGAACAAGCGCGGCATCACGCTGAACCTGGAAGAGCCTCGGGGCGCCGACATCTTCAAGGAGCTGGCCCGCCGCGCCGACGTCGTGGTGGAGACGTTTCCCCCCGGCTACCTCGCGTCCCTGGGGCTCGATCACCCCTCCCTCGAGCGTCAGAATCCCGGGCTCGTGATGACCTCCATCACCCCCTTCGGCCAGACCGGGCCGTACCGTGACTACAAAGGTGGAGAGATCGTCGCCTACGCCACGAGCGGGATCATGAGCATCAGCGGGACCACCGACCGCGAGCCGCTGAAGCACGGCGGCTTTCAGGCCCAGTACGAAGCCGGCTTCAACGGCACCGTGGCCACGCTCTTCACCCTCCTGCTCCGGGACGTCACCGGAGAGGGTCAGCACGTGGACCTCTCGGTCCAGGAGGTGGTGGCCTCGACGATGGTCATCAACCAGCCGTTCTACAGCTGGACGGGGGGCGTCCAGGGCCGGCGCCGGCCCGCGGGCACCATGTTCGGCAACGTGATGCCGTGCAAGGACGGGTATTTCGTGAGCCAGGCGGGCGGCGGCGCCTCCTGGAACGACGTGGCGGACTTCTATGGCCGCCCCGACCTGAAGGACGAGCGCTTCGCCGACGTCAATCAGCGGGTGATCAACGGCCAGGCCCTGGACGAGCTGCTCGTCGAGGCGGCGAAGGACCGCACCATGGGCGAGATGTTCAAAACCGCCTCGGAGCAGTACCGCATGCTCTTCGGGATCGCGCAGACTCCGGCCGACCTGGCCGCCTGTGCCCAGCTCGAAGCCCGGGGCTTCTATCAAGAAGTGGAGCATCCGGTGATCGGCACGATCAAGGTCCCCTTCGGGCTCTGGAACATGACGGAGACGCCCGCACGGTATCGCCGGCCGGCGCCGCTGCTCGGACAGCACAATCTGGAGGTGTACGGCGAGATCCTCGGATACACGGAGGACGACCTCATGAGGCTCCGGCAGGCCGGGGTCATCTGAGGCGCGCCGTGGCCAGATTGCCGCTCGAAGGGATACGGATCATCGACTGCGGCCACGTGTTCGCGGTGCCCTACGCCTGTGGCCTGATGGCCGACATGGGGGCCGAGGTCATCAAGATCGAGGGGCCGGGGCGGCTCGACATCACGCGCGACGGCCCGTTCTCGGGAGTGCATGCCGACAATCGGCCGGGCGCGGACCCCTGGAACCGGACCGCCAACTTCAACCTCATCAACAGGGGCAAGAAGTCGATGGTGCTGGACCTGAGCCGGGCTGAGGGGCGGGAAGTCCTCAAGGACCTCATCAGGGTGAGCGACGTCTTCCTCGAAAGCTTCACGCCGCGCGTGATGCGGGGCTGGGGACTCGACTATCCGAACATGAAGCAGCTCAAGCCGGACATCATCATGGTGTCCAACACCGGCTACGGCCCCGGGTCCGGCCCCTACTCGCAATACCCGGCGCAGGCCACGACGCAGGAAGCGACGCACGGGCTCGCATACGTGACTGGGTACCGCGGAGGCATCCCCTCCAAGGCGGGTCAGTCCTTCGTGGACTTCCTCGCCAGCTGGGCGTGCCTCATGGGGACCGCGCTGGCCCTCCGCTACCGCCATCGGTACAAGAAGGGACTCTGGATCGATGTCGGCATGTATCAGCTGGGGTGCTACACGGTCAGCGAGTACATTCTCGACTGGCTGGCGAACAGGCTCCTCGGGGAGCGTCTCGGGAACCGCCATCCCTCCAAGGCGCCGCAGGGGTGCTACCCGTGTGCCGGCGACGATCAGTGGTGCGTCGTGTCGGTGCGGGACGACGAGGAGTGGGCGGCGCTGTGCCGTCTCATCGGCAAACCCGAGCTCGCGCAGGAGGTCCGCTTCGCCACCCACCGCGACCGTCTCGCGCACCACGACGAGATCGACGGGATCATCGCCGAGTGGACCAGGAGCCTCGCGAAGTTCGAGGCGATGGAGCGCCTGCAGGGCGCGGGGGTTCCGGCCGGCGCGGTCTTCGACGCGAGGGACGTGAACCTGGACCCGCACCTCCGGTCCCGTGGTTTCCTGGAGACCCTGCGGTTCCCCCCGGAACGCGGGATCGGGGAACGCGCGATCATCGGCCGCCCCTGGCGCCTCAACAAGACGCCGCTTGCCGTCAGGGGTCCCGGCCCGGCCCTGGGGGAGCACAACCACGACGTGCTCCAGGGGATTCTCGGATACAGCGACGCGCGGTACGCCGACCTGGAGCAGGCGGGGATCGTCGCGACCCGCCCCACCCAGTTGCGCCCCCTCGCCTACATGGAGATGGACGAGCGCGTCAGGCGAGGCCGCCTGGCCTACTGGGACCCCGACTTCAAGAGGCGCCTGGGCACCGAGGAGGACGAGCCCGGGGCCGGCGTGCCGAGGGTGGTCCGTCCAGTCCCTCGAGACCCGCCTTGACAGTCGGGGAGAGAGCGAGCTAGTGTGCGCCAACCCTGAGGGGTTTCACCTCGGCGGCAGCGCTAGAAATGGAGTGGGGGCGATGGGAACCACGGAAAGCCTCGCGCAATGGATCGTCGCCACCTCGTACGCCGACATCCCTGCCGCGGCGTACGAGCAGGCCAAGAAATCAATCCTCGATTTCCTGGGCACGGCAATCCAGGGCTCGACGACGGAGCTGGGGCGGATGATCGCCGACTTCACGGAGGAGCAGGGTGGCACTCCGCAGGCGCGCGTCATCGCCACGAAGATCCGCACCGCCGCTGCCAACGCCGCCTTTGCCAACGGCGCGCTGGGTCACGCCGAGGACTTCGACGATTTGGGCGGCATCGGCGGGCATCCGGCGATCGTCCTCACCCCACCGGCGCTCGCTCTTGCCGAGGAGTTGCACCTGTCGGGCCGCGAGGTGCTGGCGGCCTGGGTCGTCGGCTACGAGGTCGGCACCAGGCTCAGCACCAACCTGCACCCCGATAGGGACTGGCACCCGACGGCGATCTTCGGCGCCATGGCTTCGGCGGTCGTCGCCAGCAAGCTCCTGCGCCTGGACGTCCAGAAGACCCGGATGGCCCTGGGGATCGCCGGCTCCCAGGCGAGCGGCCTGCGGCGGAACTTCGGCACGATGACGAAGCCGTTCCATCCCGGCCACGCCGCGCGGAGCGGCGTGGTCGCCGCCAAGCTGGCCGCCAAGGGGTTCACGGCCGATCCGGACATCATCGAGGGCCGTCAGGGCTACGCGGACAACTTCGGTGGGGCCAAGTGCGATCTCCCGGCGGTCACCAAGTTCCTGGGCGACCTCTACCACCTGGTCTCGGAGGGCACGCGGGTCAAGCCGTGGCCCTGCTGTGGCGGCAATCACCAGACCCTCACCGGCCTGCTGGAGGTCCTCCGGACGCACACGATCAGCCCGGACGACGTGGAGCTGATCGAGCACATCGGTCCAAACGTCCCCTGCACTGGCGCCCTGCTCCGTGACGAGGTCCACGAGGGACTGGAGGGCAAGTTCTGTCTGCGCTACAACATCGCCGCCGCCGTCATCGACGGCAAGGTCGACCTGGACACGTTCACCGACAAGCGCGCCGACCAGGGCGACATCCAGGCGTTCATGGCCCGGGTCCGGTTGACACGCAACCCCGACGTGACCCTGCGCCGTCCGCACATCGCGGACGGGAACCCGGAGGCCCGGTTGGTGGTGAAGATGCGGGACGGGCGGGTGCATGATATGGTTCTTGCACCGGCGATGCACCTTACCGGCGACGCAGTGGTCGACAAGTTCCGCGCCAACGCGGCGTACGTCTTCGACCGCGGGCGGATCGCCCGTCCCATCCAGCTTGTGCAGCGATTGGAAGCCGTCGCCGACGTCGGGGAGCTCATGGACGCGGTGACCGTGCCGCGCTAGCGCGAGAGCACAAAAGGAGAACACCATGGCGGGACGCTATCCCACGATCGTCTACACCGAGGAGGGCATGCGCGAAGGCATGCAGATCGAGGCTGCCGAGATCCCGATCGAGGCCAAGGTGGCGCTGCTTGAGGCCCTCTCGGAGACGGGGCTGAAGCGGATCGTGGTCGGCTCCTTCGTGAGCCCGAAGTACACGCCCCAGATGGCCCGCATGGACGAGCTGATGGAGAAGTTTCGCCCGAAGCCGGGCGTGACCTACACCGCCCTGGCATTGAACGAGAAGGGCGTCGAGCGGGCGAAGAAGTATTCGCCGCCGCTGACGATCGAGCGGGGGTCCGGGAAACCCCGGCTGTTCTGTCACATGTGCGACGTCTTCGCCCGGCGGAACACCAACCGCTCCCAGATGCAGGAGATGGCAGCGTGGCCGAAGATCATCGCCGCGGCCAAGGAGAAGGGCGCGACCGAGGCCGGCATCGGCACGAATGCCAGCTTCGGCTCGAACTTCGTGGGCGATTTCACCGTCGACATGACGATGAAGTTCCTGGAGAAGCAGCACGAGCTGTGGGACGCGGTCGGCATCAAGGTCACGTCGGTGGGCATCGGCGACCCCATGGGCTGGTGCCACCCGGTCAAGGTCGAGGAGATCTTCACCCGCGTGAAGAAGCAGTGGCCGGACGTCACCGACTTCCGGGCCCACCTGCACAACGCCCGGGGCATGGCCCTGACCTCCGCGTATGCGGCCATCAAGACCCTGGAAGGCAAGGACACGCTCCATCTCGAGGGCACCATCGGCGGCGTCGGCGGCTGTCCGTATTGCGGCACCGGGCGGGCCACGGGCATGGCGCCGACCGAGGACTTCATGCACATGCTGGACGGCATGGGGATCGAGACGGGCGTGGATCTGGACAAGCTCATCGACTGTGTCTGGCTGCTCGAAGAGACGATCGGACGGATGGCCTGGGGGCATGTCTCCCGGACCGGCCCGCGGCCGACCAAGTTAGAGCAGATGTTTGACGCGAACGCTCCCTTCGTGGAGACGGTCGAGCAGGCCAAGCACTTCAAGCTCGGGCCGAAGATGTACGAGGGATGCATCAACCCGTGGGACGAGCCGATCGGCAGCCCCTATCTCGAGCGTGTCCAGAAAGGGCTGCCGCCGTTCGAGGTGAATGGGGGCTGGCCGTGGAACGAGGACTTCTTCCCGAAGCCCTCGAGCTAGTCGCGGTATCGCTCCGGATCTGAGGGGGGGCGGCATGGCCGAGAGGAAGAGCGCGCTCACGGACGAGATCCGGGCCTTGATCGGCGTCACCGCCGAGCGGGTGGAAGCGAACCTGTGGGGCATCGAGCGCGAGGACCTGCGCCGCTTCACGCAGGCGATCATGGACCCGGATCCGCGCTACTGGGACGAGGCGTTCGCCAAGACCACCAAGTTCGGCGGGATCGTGACCCCGCCGATCTACTGCACGTACCTCAGCAGGAAAACCCCGCCCGGCGCGGAGGATCCGATCACCCGCGCCTTCCTCGAAAACCCGAATTCCGACGGCATCGGCGGCGTGGAGCGCGCCGAGAGCCGCGGGTCGTTGCCGCCGATCCCCACCGACCTGAAGCGGATCCTGAACGCCGGCAACGAGATCGAGCTCTACAAGTATCCGACCCTCGGGGACCGGATCTACTCGCAGGCGAAGATCGCGGACGTCAAGGAGCGCGTCAACAAGGACGGCAGCCCCATGCTCATCATCACGATCGAGACGACCTACACCGACCAGAACGGCCGGCTGCTCTGCATCCTCAGAGCCTCCACCATTCGCCGCTAGCCCGCATTATTCATGAATGCCGACGGTGGTGGCCAGCCCGGCCCTGCGGGCGCGTGGACGGGAGTTCGGGGCCCTGGACGCGACATCGGGGTGGCCATGGTGAGCGTGTGAGCGTGGATGCCGGAGCGGCACGGTCA
>JAUSJX010000175.1 GCA_030647435.1 Candidatus Rokuibacteriota bacterium | reverse complement strand
ATCATATGCGAGATTATGCCATTGATAAAGCTAAATATCACGCCTGCCTGCTATTTACATGTCAACATACTGGACCCACCGACCTACGGCAACTTGCTGATTTCCCGTGAGTTCTTCGGAAAAGCGAGGCGGGAACTTCAGGTTAAGGGTTCTGTTCTTCAAAGAACCGCGTCAATTTGTTGCCGCAACTTGAGTCGTCGGGTGCGGGAGGGATGTCGAGCCATCGAGGTGCCAGGCCATGTGGCGACCGGTCGGCCATACGGGTCGGACCCGGAGAGGAAGCGTCTTAACCGAGCGGCGATGAATGAAGAAGTCAAAGCCCTGTCGCATCTGCGCGGCCCAGCGCTGTTTATGCCAAGTCTCCCCCCCCAGAAAATCGTAACATGTCAGGCCCGCCTCAATGCATTGCTGAATCGTGCGGCAGCGCAGGACGTTTCCGATGCCCTCTGTGACCGTTTTGAAATCGGGGTCGAATCCCTCTTGAATCGCGCTGAACGTGCCATGATAAGTAAACGCGAACTGTACTGCGACGCAGATATCGTTCACCCGAATGCTGCTAAGACTGATCCATCCCTTCTCGATCGCCCTATCGCAGATCGTTTCGACAAATGCTCGGAAGGAGGGGTTACGGCGAAAGCCGCCCGGCTCACCCGCTGACGCCCAGTGTTTCTGATGCAGCCGCTCCAAGTTGTCGATGAACAGTGGAAGTTGCTCTCGTGACCGACACTGTTCGAACGTGATCGCGCCGGACTCGTTGAGCTGTTTGATTCCTCGGCGCATCTGGTAGCGCATTTTGGTCGAGAGCAACCGCATGTACTGATCCACTTCGGGCGGGAGCTCGATGGCCGAAAAGGAGCTGTCGCGGCGCCAGACATGTAACCCCGCCGAACGGGCCAACCTGGTGAGACGTTCAGGCGCGCCTGTCCATCCCGCTACTTTTGGGATCCAGATGCAATCCCAATCGCTGCGGCGGGCGAGTGCAGCGCCAAGTGCATCGAGAACCGGCTGCTCCTGATCGCGGTGCAGAATTAGATCGAGGTACTCGGCGGGACTCGCGTGTTCGCCCAGAATGCAGAGGCATCGGTGTGTCAGTACACGGCAGAGGCGGATTTGCCGCCGATAGAACGGTGCAATCCCCACCAGATTGCCACTCTGATCGCGCACGGCTAGCACGTGCAGCTCGGCGCTCGAAGCGGCGGCGTCAAGCCAGGCGGAGATATACTCCCACGTAAGAAAGATCGTATCGGCGCGACTGGCCTGGAGTAGATCGTTCCACTCCGGTGCGAGTGCGTCTAACTCTGTGCGCGTCGTGATCGTGCTGATCAGCATGCGCTTTGGGACCCTGGCCTAGTGAAAATACCCGGGATCTGAGCGAGGCTTGCAAACCGAACCTGAGCGCGCTCGCGCAACCAGACGATACAGCGGCGCAATCGATCGTAGAGCGCCTCGAGGGCGGCATCGTCCTGGATCCATGGAGCGCCGCCCGCCATCACTTCCGATGAGTGCAGCATGAAGTTGAGCACCGTTCGCTCCGAATGCAGGCATGTGGTCAAGAGACGATCGAGCTGGGGCCAACCGTACTGCGGCGGAGAAGCGAGCACCACCTCCGAGACGCGGGCCTTACGGAGCACGCGCTGCAGTACTTCGGGGCCGTAACGGTGAAACGGCAACAAGCCCGGCCAGGATCGGGTCGGACCGACCGTCACCGGCACTTCCAATAGCTGCGATGAGCCGGGGATCAGATCATCCTCATAGGCGGGGTGATAGGGCTCCAATGGCGCCCGTCGGTAGTCCCGGCCACCCCGCCCGCCGAGTGCAGGCGGCAGTCCGAACTTCTCGGAGCGGTCCTCCAGCGGCGTAATCGAGCTGTCCACGGAGTAACCGAGGGACTCGAGAATCCGGATGTGTTCCCGGACGAAGCCAAATCGCCCGGCCCGGTAGCTGGTGGGCTCGTCGAAGTTTTCCGCGATGCGCTGGGTCAGAGTCTGGAGCTTCTCATGTACCAGTTCGGGTTGTAGATCGTGAGCAAACACTGGGTACTGGCGATCAGAACCGTCGCGCAGATAGGGTGGCGTTTCCCACGCGTGCAGATGAGCTCCGACCTCGAGAGGTCCCTTCCGGGCGAAACGCTGCAGGCGTGAGACCGCGGTCGGATCGGATGCGACCGAATGGGTGATGAGATAAGTTGGCGGTATTCCCCATTCCACCATCAATTCATGAAAGCGCTCGAGGGCGCGGATATTGTCGAGTCCACTTGAGCGAAAGTTGCTCCAGACGTTGTCCGGCTCGGTATCCACGGTGATGGCGGCGAGTATCATGAGGGGGGCCCTCCTGGGGTGGTAGTTTTGGGCGAGCTTGGTGCATTATCGCTTGGGACGGGTATCGCTTCCGTCAGAACCGAGCCGAGCCAATCGTAGGGCGAAATCTTCAGTGCCGGACGCAGGGTGCAGATCTGGCGCCTTGTCTCATCGTGGCGCAGGCGATATATGCCGATCAGGGCAACTCGGCGATAGGAGATCTCCGCGAATGGGTTGAGTCCCAGCCGCAAATGGACCAGAATCGACTCGGGATTCCTCGCCGAGGTTTGTCCATAACATCGCCGATCGCCGCGCCGGGCCAGCTCTTCCAGGAGAGTGCGGTAAGCGGCAAGATAGACCCTCGTCCGGCGCAGGGCTAGTGAGGTCTCGCCATTGTGCAGCCACGCCTCATCGGCGCAAAGTCGCCATCGAACTCCATGGCGATACTTGGCGTCGACTGGGCAATCGCCCGGCCCGAGCCAAGCCCATGCCATCGGGCCGATCTGACCGTCCGGCGCTTCGGCCGCGACGCAGATCGACCTCGGATCAAAAAGCTGCTGAAGCCCGGCCGGGTTTTCCGTGACCTGAACCAGTTCAGAAATCTGGTCGACGTTCATGATCCGCGTGCGAAGTCCTCGGGTTGTGTGCGTAGGGCAATTGCGGCATCGCGATACATATCTAACAGATTTCACACATGTCATGCGCCTACGAGCTGGAGGCTGGCGGATCGAGGAGGAAGGGCGCGGTGGGATCGACCGCGCAGCCGCGTCGTATTGACTCTAGCGCAGCGAAGGTCAGAAAGGTGCTAGTTCTCGATTGGTTGTACGGCAACGGATGTTCGGCCTCGCCGCTGAGGAAGGCGAGCCAGGCGCCCATCTGCTCCGCATGCCCCTTCGAGGAGTAGGACAGTTTCCGTCTCCGACGATTCGAGTAGAGAATCAGTCTTTGAAAGTTAGTGAGCTCTGCGACGAAACCAGATGCGAAGACGGTGAGGGTCTCCTTCGGGAAGGCCGGATCCCCCTCGGCCGAGTAGATCAGCTGTCCACAGGACCTATCTGCGAACTCGATCTGCGCCGCGATGCTGTCCGGGAAGGGGAGAGCGCCGGTGACCGGCCGAATCGACTGAGCGCTGATACGCGTGGGCTTCGCCGCGAAGAGAAAACAGAAGTAATCGAGGAAATGGCAGACCTCACCGACGACGCGCCCGCCACTCTCAGAATAGTTCGCGTACCAGTGGTGCGGATCGAGCGGGCCCGGAAGGACCCGATAGACGGCTGTCTTGGGCCCCGGCGTGTCGGCGAGTCGGCGCTTCAACTCGACGGTCGCGGGTGCAAAGCGTCGATTGAAGCCTACCTGGAGACTGCCGTGACTGTGCGAGAGAGCTGCGTCGATCTCCTGGAGCTCGTTCGGCGTCAGACAAAGAGGCTTCTCGACGAACACGTGGCGATGCGCGAGTAACGCGGTCTTGACCAGGGGGGCATGCAGGTGATGGCGCGTTGCGATCAAGACCGCGGAAGATGTACCAGCGGTGAACGCGTCCGAGACATCAGTCGCCGCCCTCTGGAAGCCGAACTTTGTCTTGACGTGGGTTGCGCTGAGCGCTGTCTGGTTCACGACCGTGCCGAAAGAGATCCGGCCCTTGAGATGGGGCAGGAGCATGGTCCGCGCGAAGTTACCTGCGCCGATGACGTTGAGGCTGGTGACCGGCTGCGTTAGGCGTGCGACCGGATGGGCGGTAATAGGAGAAGGATCGGCCGGGAGGGTCGTCGGGCCTGAAGACTGCGCTAGCGTCCGTTCATCCGTTGAGTATTCCAGCACGACGCCGATATCACTGGATCCCTTTTTGAGGTCTTCATACACCTTGGCGGCATCAAGGAACGCGACGCGACGGGTCGTGATGGCTTCGAGATTGATGCGGCCACGTGCCATCAGATTGAGGCAAGCCTCGAAGTTCCGCTGCTCCGTCCAGCGGACGTACCCGATTGGATAGTCGCATCCGGCCCACTCGTAGGTGGCGTCGTAGCGGCCAGGACCATAGGAACGAGAAAATCGGACGTCCAGCTCCTTTTCGTAGAAGATCCTCCACGGCAGGTCCATGCGGGTCATGCCTACACTGACGACACGCCCCCGGTCTCGCAATGCCTCCGCCGCCTGCTCGACGGGCGCGCTGGAGTTGGAAGCTGCGCAAATGACGGCGGCGTCGACGCCGTAGCCTTGGGTCCAGTCACGAACCTCATCGAGGAGGCGCTGCGCACCCAGTATGACGACTCGTTCGGCCCCCATGGCCGCGGAGATGGGACGGCGAGACGTTTGTACGTCAACTGCGATCACCCGGGCGCCCGCGAGGGCCAGCATATTGGTCACCAACAGCCCTACCAGACCTTGTCCGGTCACCAGAACGCGATCGCCGAGATTTGGCGCGGTCTGTCGGACCGCGTGTAGCGCGATGGCGCAGATGGTTGTGTACGCGGCCCTCCAGTTCTCCACTTCATCGGGAACCGGCGCAAGGAGGAGATCCGGCATGGCGAGATACTCGGCGTGGAAGGCGCATTCTGCCCCAGCACAGGCGACACGGTCGCCGACACGAAATCGAGTATTCGCCTTATCCAAGTCAACCACAACGCCGGCGGCGCTGTAGCCGAGCGGCGCGGGAGACTCCAAGCGATTTCGGACTTTTTGGAGCGCGCTGCGCCATCCGAGGTTCCTGGCAGTGTCGAGCACCTTGCGCACTTGATCCGGACGTGCCCTGGCTTTCTGAATGAGGTTCATGCTGGCTTGCATGACCTTCATCTTCTCCGTGCCAGCGCTGATCACCGAGTGGGTCGTTCGGACGAGCACGCCGCCTGGCGGTGGCATCGGCATCGGTACCTCGCGCACCTCGTGTCGCCCGTCCTGGTACTGCGCGATCTGCTTCATGCTTTTCGCCTCGTGGTAGGCTGACGCTCAGCCCGAGCAGTGTCAGTTTGATACGTAAGCCATTCAGGGGAGCGATTCGGCAGTGTTTGATTCTCGGAAGCGTCCTCCGAGGGCTCCCAAAAGCGGAGAATCCGAGCAGGCACGCCGGCCACGACTGCATCCTTCGGGACGGATTTCGTGACCACTGCGCCGGCTCCGACCGTTACGTTGTCTTCGATGGAAAGGGTGCCAAGAATCGTGGCGTCCGTTCCAGCATAGAAGTGATTTCCAATTGTCGCGCCGCGCTGACTGCGCATCGTTACGATACTGACGTTGTGGTACAGGAGGCAATTAGCCCCAATCGTGCAGTCGCGCGTGATGAGGATACCACCAAAATGGAGGATGGTGAGACCAGGGTCGATCTTGGTCTGTGGCTTAATCTGGACGCCGGAATAGATCCGAACGAAAGGCATACCGATCAGATAGACGAGTTGCGACAATTGCCGTACGAACGGAACCCGGATCCGCCGGGCGGCGGATCCGACGCGGTACCAGATGACAGCCAGTGCTGCCGGGTGCACGTAGAGGATGCGCGCGAGAACGCGCCAGACCGGCCGCCCCTGATAGCAGAAGCGGCTGTATTGCTTGAGTTCAGCGTTCAGTTCGCTGAACATCACGGTCCAGAGGCGATCGTCGCTGCCGCTCGGCGGGCACGAACCGACTCATGACACCGCTGAACCACGCCCTCCAAGGCGTTCACCACGGCAGAAGTGCTATGGTGTTCACGGATGTAGTCCTGACCCCGACGGCCCGCTGCCCGCCACATCGCGGACTCTGATAGCGACGCCATTAGACGTCGTTTCAGCGCTACATAGTCGGTTTCGACGTAACCGAGCTGGAATTTGGCGACCACGTCGTCAGGGTCTACAGACGTGAGCACTGGTTTGCCCCATGCCCAGGCTTCAAGGAAGACGTTCGGGAAACCTTCCGATTCCGAGGTACAGAGGAGCAATCGGCACTCGCGATAGAGTGCTTTCATCAGATGATGCGGGACGTAGCCATGCCAGCGGATGTTGGCCAGTGACTGGATCTGACCGGCGAGTGTCCGTCCATATTGAGAGGCGACGTTGGATTGCCCAACGAGGTCGAAGCGACACTCCGGGAGGTCCGCGGCGAGCCGGATCACCCAATCCGGTCGCTTCACTTCGCTCAACCGACCGACCCAGAGGACGGGACCGGGCGCCGGATCGTAGGACGCGGATTGCGCAATTCGTGTTACCTCTGGCGACCATTCGCAGCAGCTTCGTATCACGGTGCTCGACAGGCCGAATGTCTCACATAGAATGCGCTGTTGGCGAGATGTCTGCGCGACGACGGCATCTGCTTGGCGGAGGCCATGGCGAAACAGCCAGCGCTCCTTGGGGCCAGTGGCGGGAAATGGCGACAGCAGGGTGCATGTCATCTCGTTGGCGAACGAAAAAATGAAACCGCGCGTATGCCGCCGGCACCAGTGACCGGCCAGCCCAGTTTCAGACTCGGCTCCGCGCTGATAGTAGACGTCGGAATCGGCACGCTTCATGGCATTCCACAAGCCGGTGAGACGAGGATGAAAGAAACGCAACCCGCGCATACCGACATCGACTCTGTAACACTTGAAGACGTGGATTCCATGGATGTCCTCAGCGTCGGGCTGGCCGTGATCGAGGACGACAAAGCTGACGCGGTATCCTCGCTGGACCAATTCCTTGGCGAGGAGGACCTGCTGTCGCTCGGCTCCGCCGATGTGGGCTACATCGCCTCGCCCGGAGAGCGCGGAGTAGGCGTTCGGGGCGACAAAACATATCGAGGCGCGGCCGGACACCGGCGGCAGCGCGGTCTTGCAACATGGCGGAGGAGCTTCGGGGGGTGCCGGCGGACTACCCCGCTCGCTGGAATCCGCGCCGCAACGAAAGCCGGTACCGGTCACAGGAGAAACCGTCTCGAAATTCGCTGCTTCAAGTCGACCGGCACGAGCGTGTGCCAATAGACGGGGGCCAAGACTAATGAGCCAGCAAACAAGCCGACCAGGAGTTGGGCTGTGGGTTTGCCCGGGAAGGACAATCGAACTGTAAGGAGCACCGCCGCGAACGGTATCACCGAGAACAAGGGGGAGACGATCGAGTCGCGCACGTAGCGGAGAAGAGGAATGTGGACCGCCCGACATCCGGCATACGGAAGTACGCAGAGGTTGACAACGAAGATGGGGATGGCCGCGGCCAGCGCCGCTCCGTCGATTCCCCAGCCGAGCATTCCGACGAAGAGAATGCTGAGGCCGGCACCTAGAAGGGAGCCGCTCAGGGACGCAGCGCCGGTCAACCCGTGGGAAGCCAATCCGAACAGGATGAAGGACGTAGCCTGCTGCGCGAACAACGGGAGGTATCCGAGGACTAGGATGAGGAGGACGTGGTTGTCTGCGTAGGACCGGTCCCCCATCCAGACGCGCAGTAGTGCCTGCCCCAGGATCAGCATCACCAGCACCGGCGGCAGAGCCAGGAACATCACGTATCGGGTAGAGCGGACGAGCAGTTCGCCCAATTCCTGGCGGTCCTGCTTACCGTGGAAGGCGCTAGCGACGGGTACAAGAACACGCGTGAACGCCATAAGGAAGCGAGTGGTAACCTGGATCAGTGCGCGCGGTCTCGAGTAAAGTGCCAGAGCGGCGGGCCCGATGACTGTGACGACAACCAAGGGAGTGATCTGCAGCAGATCCGCGCAAATATGCATCATCGTCTTGGCACTGTATCCGAAGATCTCGCGGAACATCGATCGATCGACCCAACGTGGACGGATACTCACCTGCGGAGCAATCTTCCCGGCGCACCAGTATTTGGCGAGGCCGTTCAGCAACTCACGCGCCAACACGCAGAAGCCCATCACCTTGAGTCCGGCGCCTGAGAGCACGGACGCGAGAACAGCCACGACCAAAAGAACGTCGCTGAAGCCGTCGATGAGATTCAGAACGTCGAACCGCTCGCGCCCCGCGATGATGCCGCCGAAGACGACAGCTAGAATGCTGATGCAGGAAGTAAGCCCCATGGAGAGGACCAGGCTCCGTGCGTCGCCAATGAGGAGTATTGAGGCCGTGTTGACCAACCGGGGCGTGAAGTAAGCAAGTCCGAGGGTGAACAGGCCCGCACCTAGTGATGCGTACATGACCAGTGCGAGCATCGCGCCAAGCGTGCGGCTGATCTCTGGCCACTGCTCACTCGATGCGTAGCGCGCGAAGTAATGGTTGGCGCCGGTTCCCAGCGGCCCGAAGGCGAGTGCAACATACGATCGAATGGACCACCCGAAGTCCCAAATGCCAAGTTCTTCCTGACTCATCCGTTGGTTGATGAGTCGCGGCAGAACGAAACCGCTCACCACCATGACGAACTCGCCCGCCCAGTTCCAAATAGTGCTGCGGAGAAGTCCCGATGCCACCTCAATGGAATCGAGAGGGGCGGCCGGCAACACATCCACCCGGGCCTGCTCACCCGAAGCGACGGCGGTTTCCGGCGTGTCGGAGTTACGCCTCGCCACGGGGCACTCCGTATCCATATTTATTGTTCAAGCTCCCCGCGAGGGAGGCGAATGCAGCCAAATCACTGCCGGACATCTCATGCCTCCAGGACTCGTCGAGACGGATGGGGAGCACCCCTTTCAGCCGCAGGCGATTCCCGAGCACATGCATCTTGCGCTCGATGGCCTGAGAGGCTTTGATAGTTCCCACGACTCCGATGAATGCGAAGATGCTGGTGAGCACGCCGTCCGGATCCGTGCAGAGATCCTCGTATCTGAGACGCAGAACGCGCCCGTCGCAAAACCGCTTGGTGACCCGTTCGATCTCGAGGTGCGTCTCGCGCCACTCGACGGACGCCTCGTGAGCTGGCATCCCGAGGTTCTTCCTGGCCGAGTTGACGACGCCGCGGCCATCCCGGACTAGATGCACCACTTGGAGCTGCAAGGAGGGAATGTCGGCCAGGTACTTGATTCGGATCGGGTCCTTTGAGGAATCCAGGAAGACGGAGGCGCTGTTGAACTGAAGGACAAGCTCGATGAAGGTCTGGTTGTACCGTCGCAGATACTCGAGGCGCCGCATGGAGCCGGGCCAGCAGTGGAGGACGAGGCTCCTCAGGAACTCAAACGCTGGACTGCCGTACGCCCGTCGCATGAACCGGTCGGCGATCGGCGATTCTGGCATGCGGAATGCGGGCATCGTGTGGCGGTCCGACAGATCATAAACGAAGCCGCGCTCCTTGAGCGCGGCAATCAGGTGCGCCCAGAAGCTGCATTTGGTGAACAAGTCTCCACAGGAACACGCGTAGGTCAGAAGCTCCTCCTGCCCGCCCTTCATCTCGCCGACGGTGGCGACGCAGGGGTGTCCGCCCAGCAGCATGGCCAGCAGCGTAGAGCCCGAGAAACTGGGAGAGGCGATGTACAGACAGGTGGGCATCGCTGATATTAGGTTAGGTCAGGAGGGCCGCGACGAGCATCGCCACCAGTGTAGTGTCCAGCGCCGAGTCCAGCCTTCGAAGCCGGTTCCAGAGACGAAAGACGAGCGGCCACCACATCAGAACTATACCAGCGATTCGGTACATGTGGCCGGCTCGCTGAGCTGCGGGGTTCCGACCGCGCGCTTCCTGCCGCGGACCGCCACCTCAACGTCACGCAGGTCAATGTCCACGAGTCCGGCCTCCCGGAACCAATGGAACACCTCCGGATAGGAATGCTTGAACTGGTACGGCGGTGAGTACCAGTTAAAGGTGTCGAGGACACGCCAATCGTAGCTATCGTAGCTGTGCGTCTTGGGGAGCCCATGGAAGACAAAGCCGGGGAGGAGCATGTGCCACAGGGACCCGAACGGGATTCGGACGAGGCATGCCGCGCGGCAGAGCGCGTAGAGAAGACGCGCCGGCATCCGCGTCGTGACGCTCCGGAGGACGCGATCGCGCCGTTCCTCGATCCCGTCGGGAGGGTAGGCATGCAGAGAGTACACAGAGACGGCGATCTCACCGCCAGCACGCAAAAGTGGCGGCAGGCAATGAAAGGCCTTCCTGGGATCCGGAGTGTGATTGAGGACCCCGATGCTGTAGATCAGGTCGAAACACTCTGGCCGAAACGGTAGCTCGAAGACGCTCGCCTGGATGGCTGTGAAGCCATCGTGGTGGGCAAGATTCGCCCGGGCCGAGTCCACGGCGTAGCTCAGCTCAATGCCGACGACGCGACCGCCCCAGCGAAGCACGACGTCGGCGAAACGACCCATGCCACAGCCGACGTCAAGCACGAGCCGCCCGCGGACGTCATCCGGCGTCCAGCCCGTCTTCTCGGCGAACGTGCGTTCCGAGAGAGCGCTGCTCGCGCTGTCCAGCTGGGTGGTTCGGTGAAGCCTCCACTCGTGGCTGAAATTGGCTGTGTACTGGTCATCCGAGACGAAGCGCGGGATTCCGTTGTGAACAGGGTAGCTTCGTCCACACTGGCCGCAGCGAAGGGACGGTTCAGAGGGCTCCGCGGCAACGAGGGACAGCTCTCCGCGATCGGAAGGACAGCACAGGATGTCGAGCAGCCTCTTATCGGTTACGATCATCAGTCCGAGCCTCCGTTAAGGGGAGCATGCGATTAGCACAGTGGATCGGGATAGGTAAGGCGCGGCCATCGCACGGACGCGATGGTCCGCGGACCCGCGTGAGCGATGTCGCACTCGAGCGGCAACCCGCTACGAACAGAAACCTCGACCATGTCGCAGCGGTTCATTACGAAGGAGAGCCCGATCACGTCGTCGGGCGATGGCTCGTAGGAACCGTACACCGGGTCGTCGACCGATTGGATCACGATGACGGTGCGGCCGCCGAGCCGTGAAGTGGTAAAGCGGACCGAATCGCGGACCGTCAGATATCGCAACAGGCGATGGGTGGTGGTCACGTGAATCTCGCGCCGCTCGTGCATGGCTGCCAAGCGGCGGAATGCCGTCTGGGTGCGCTCACCAAAAGGACAGCCTGGGTCCGTGACCTTGCCTAGATGGGTGTAGAGGGCACACACCCCCTCGCGATGCACGAGCTGGTCAAGGAAGGTCTGGGTCAGGACGGAGGCGAACCCGTCTGCGGTCGCGCCAATCCCGGGCCCTGCCCAATGAGGGTTCGAGCGGAGAAACTCCCAGACGGATTGACCGTCTCGGAGTCTACTGGGACGGCAGAGCCGGTTCACCGCGTGCATCTCCCAAGAAGTGTGAGAGAGCCGACCGAGCCCGATTTTGACCGCCTGCTTGGCCGCTGTGCGAGTAGAGTCGACCGGATGGGCCGGGTCGATAATGCTCGTCAGGTTTCGCAGCCTGATGGGCGTGTCCTGTCCCGTGATCGAGGTGGTCCGCCCACGCCAGACGTAGCGAATCCCGTAGGCAACCGTGAGGTCGGCGTGGTAAGCCGTAGATCTTGGCACGTCACCGCTGCCGTGCATGATGTCGGGGCCGAAGTTCGTCGGGGCCGTGGAGTGGTCCACCCAGACCTTGAGCCGGCATCCCTGGCGGACCAGTTCGGCGAGGACGCGCTCCGCGTCCCGGCGGGTCAGGGCATGGTCACCGTATGAATGCATGCAATCGATGTGGCCGGTGTGCATGAGGGCCCGGGCCATCTCACGGCCGGCTTCATCGGTGCCGAAATACGAGTACTGATCGGTTGGCATCATGAAGTATATGGAGTTTCCGACCTCGAGGCCCACTCCAGAGCCCATTGGTGTTGGTTCCGTGGTGTTCAGGAACCGCATGATCTCACCGTACACCCTCCAGTTCGGGGTTTCGTCGAGGTCACTACAGATTGCCATCATCGCCCGATACGGGTGGGGATACTTGGCCAGCGCCACCGTGCCTGGCTTCTCGGTCATGTTACTTGCAGTGGCTGGCAAGAGAAGCATGTCAAGGCTCAGCTAGCCCGAGAGAAACTGGGCTGACGGCCGGTCTTTCGAAGCCAGGTCTCTTCGTAAAGCGTCCCAATCGCCGATGCCCACCGAGTCAGGGAGTATCGCTCCAGGGCCGCGTGGCGGGCCTGTGCGCCGGCAGTGTGGAGCACCGTGGGATCGCGCAGCAGGCGGCACACGCGCCCCGCCAAGGCCGCGTCGTCACCGAGGGGCACGACCGCGCCGCCCGAGGCGTCATCCAGGATCAAGGCATTGTCCGCCACGTCGGTTGCCACCACCGGGACCCCGGACGCCATCGACTCGAGGACGACGTTGGGTGTGCCTTCGCGTTGGCTTGTCAGGACCGTGACATCACAGGCATGGTACAGCTGCTCGACGTCTGGGCGATTCGTCAGGATGAGCAGGCGGTCGGCGAGCCCAAGTTCACCAAGGAGACTCCGCAGTGACGCCTGATAGGCGTCGGCAACGGCACCATTCCAGGGATGCCAGGGCACGTAGCTCACTGACAGGAATCGCGCCTCGGGGTATCGCTCGAGAATGCGCATGGCGGCCCGGAAGTACATCGCGTGATTCTTCTGCGGTTTGAAGCTTGCGAACATCCCAATGACCGGAGCGGCTCTCGGGATGCCGAGCCGTTCACGGGCGTGAGCCTTGTCACCGGGCCTGAAACGCTCCGTGTCGACCCCGTTGTGGACCACGGCTACTCGGTCCTTGGCGAAGCCTAGCCGCTCAATGGTGTAGCGTTTGCCGGCGTGTGAATTGGCAATTACGAGGTCCACGAGCGGACGGGTCAGGCGTTGGACCCGATCCTTCATCGGCATCGGGGGGTAGTCCGAGTTCCGTTCGGAGGCGATGACCGCGGGCACCTTGGTGAGCCAACCCATGACGCGACCGATAATCTCGGCGTCGAAGAGAAAGGAGTGGACGACGTCGATCGACCGGCGACGCAGCAGCCAGCCAACCTGGAGGAACGGGATGGGATCAAACCTGGCCCGGCGCTTTGCCATCACGATCGGCGTCAGACTTGGGCTGAGATCGAAGAGCGTGCGAGTACCGTCGAGGCAGCACAGGAGCGGTTCGAATCGGCGGCGATCCAGGTGCTTCGCCAACTCGACCACCTGGCGCTCAGCGCCTCCGTAGTGCAGGCTGCTCGTCAGGAGCATCACCTTCAACGGCAGAGAAGGATTGGGTTTCATTGCGAGACGGATACGTCATTGGAGTGGTTCCCGCGTGGATCGAGGGAACCTGGCGAAGACGAGGGCGCGGCTCGGACTACGCGCAGTTGCTTACCGGTGGGTGTCAGCTGAAGCTGACCGCACACTTCGAGTGTCACGTAGACTTGGCCTTGCAGCCGTGCGTTTACTCGGGAGAGTATGAATTCACGATCTTGGTGGGTTAGCGACCTTGCGGGGATCACCCTCAACACGGCTCTGCCGGGCTCCGACTGAAAAAACTGGTAACCGTGTGTCGCTTCAAATGTGTCATCGTGTACGTTGAAGGCCGTCATCGAGATGGGCGAACCATCCTTGGCGGTCAGATCGCCCTGGGGCCACCGACCGTCGATGCGAGACAAGAGAGTCTGCTCTCGGCCGCAGGCCTTACATGTTTGTCCCGAGAAGACAGCGTAATCACCAGTCCTATACCGAATGAATGGCATAACCGTATTGATGAAACCGGTACCGACGATCTCACCTCGCTCACCGGGTGTCGTGACCGCCTTGCCGTCAGGATCGAGGAGCTCGAAGTACCCGTACGTCGGCCAGACATGATAGTCTGCGGATCCCTCGCATTCAGCGGCCAAGACTAGCTTCTCCGAGTGACCGTACCAAGAGAAGAATCGAACCCCGAAAGTCGACTCGGTATCCATCCGGTCGTTGGGATAGACATTCTCGGATCCTGCGAGTATGCCTCGTATATTCGGCGGGGCTGGGATCTTTGCTTCTTCGAGGAAGCGGGCGAGGGTGTAGACGGAGGAGGGATACGCAAGGAGATAGCAGGGTCCCAGAGTGGCGATGTGCTCGAGGTAGCGACGCATGTCCTGGGCAGACCTGTGGAAGTTGCTGTAGTAGTGGCGGCGTAGTAATGGGTCGTACTCGTGTCGCAAGCCGTTGCGTCGAGGCCTCACGACCTGCCCGCGGAAGACGGCCAGGGGCAAACCGAGTCGGTAGCCCGCGCGCTCCCAGCTCGCGACGAGGTAGGCATACTCGACGGCAGAACGGTCCGATCCTGCTAGGAAGCGCAGTGGCTCCCCGGAAGAGCCCCCGGTCGCGACATAGTCGATGCCTGAGGACCCGTACGGTACCGCGCACATGGAATTCATGTGTGTGCGGATCGTCTCCTTGTCGATGGTCGGCAGGGAGGAAAAGTCTTCCAGCGACTTGAGGTCCCCTGGCGTGAACCCGGCTTGGCGGAATGTCTCGCGGTAGTAGTCGGTCTTCTCATAGGCTAGCAAGCAGATCTCTCGGACACGGGTGAGCTGGTACTCTCGTGCTCTCTCGGCTGACCACCACTGTGCCTCTCGAGCAAAAGCCAGATGGGCTCTGAAACGAGCACCGAGCAGGTGCGACATAGGAATGATCGCTGTGGCCTGTCCCAAGAGACTCTTCAAGAAGGGCGGTGTGCGCTCCCAGAGGTTCTTCCGCGAAAGGGCTAGGTGCATCGGCATGGCGGAGTTCAGACGGCAGATAATGGCCCTTGTCGAGTGGCTGGCGCAGCTGGGGTGATGGCGTCAGTGACTGCAATGTGGCCAATCCAGCCGAAGTGAGGCCTGAATGCCAAGCAAGGCCCTTCAATTTGATTGAGTAGGCGATCGTATTCATCGACGTTGGAATTGCAACGGATTGCGGCGTGCGGAACAACGTTTAATGGATAGGGATGATCATTTGAGGCGTTGGAAAGCACCGGAATCAGGTGATAGTCGAATCCCATGATCCGTGTGCACACCAGATCCACTGCAAGAGGGTCAAGTCCAGCGACGATGAGACCCGCTGGACGCGGATCACTTCCCATTGGGCCATTGCCCTCGCCGGCGACGACACCGTCCACCACGCTGAAGTATCGGCGCTGTGGCTGATCGTGCAGGACCCCGGCGCCATCACCAAAGCGAAGCGCCCGGTTCAAGTCCAGAACCATTCGCCACGTGGTGTCGTTGCCGTACCAGTTCCCGGATCGTATGCGATCTGTGGTGGTGTCTCCAAAAACAGCCCGCCCGATCCTCTTTACCGGACCTGCCAGATGTCGACGAAGCGGTCCCAGCTTCGGAAAGTGTCGCTTGAAGGTGGCCAGCAAGACATGTTCGAGGCGTTCGGAGAGCCCGGATTCAGCGTACTGGTCGCCGCCGGTTGTAGGAACTCCTTCACGGTGGTGAGGCAGCCAGTTCTTGTTTCCGTTGATACCGACTAAATTCTTTAGGCTCAACGTTACGCCGACCTTCTTGTGGGTCTTCATCTTCGGAAGGTTGATGAAGACGTCAGCGGCCAGAATTGTCTTGGAGATCAGGTACTCTTGGGTGTCGTCGTGGTGATGGAGAGTGACCTCGTTCACGTCGTACTCGCTGCCGTACAAGCGCGGATTCGTGTGACTAATCGGGAAAAACTCCGATGCTCGACCCAGGTTGATGACCGCATACCCAGCGGGGTCACCAGGGAGTGGGCTGTGCGCCACAATGACGCCATCCACCTTGCGAGCGTATTCGGGGCGAAGATCGATCACATCGACCTGGATCGGAGAATGCTCTCGATAGAAAGACTGTATCGTGAGCAAGCCGGTGACGGCCATCAAGCGCTCGAAGGAAGCGTCGCACTGCGGGGCATCCGCGATAACAACGCGCCCCTGGCCCTGGAGAGCGATTGCGACATAGTCGAGGACGGCCCGTATGACGCTTCCGTGCGTGAGCATGCTGACTACGTCGTCACCACGAGTTTCATGGAAATCACAGATGAGATTCGGCTTGAGGACTACCGTGTCGCCCGGCCTGACGAGCTCGCGCAGGGGATTCCAATTCGCCGTACCGAGCCCATGGGGAAAGAGAAGGCCGAGGGCACCGCGAACCGCAGCGTAAGCCGGATTGTCAGGTCCGAGGGCCGAGGACCCGAAGACATACTCAGGATATGGCTCAGTTGGATGATACGGCGGGGTATCCGAGTAACGACCGGCACCCTGATAAGCCGCAATATTCGAGACTTCTGGCATCTTTGACGTCCTCTCGTTACGTAGTGAGCTCATAGGCGTTTCTCGTCGGCGCCCGGTGAGTTCGTGGAGGTGGCGACGAGTCTTGACAGACTCTCGGTCCACTTCGCGGTAACGACGTCGAGGCTGGTTTGCCGGCTGGCTGCTTCCGTTGCGGCGTGGGACTGGCGGGCCCAGAGTGTGGGGTCTTGCAGGAGCAACGCGGCTCTGTGGGTGAACTCGGAGACACTGTCGGGCTTCACCAGGAATCCCGTCACCCCGTCGATGACGAGGTCGCCAAGGTCGCCGACATCAGCCACGACCGGCACCACTCCCGCCGCCATGGCCTCGGCCATGGCAATGGACAGCCCCTCAGATTGCGATGTCAGAACGAAAACCTTCGAGCGAGTCAGGATCCGCTCCACATCCTGGATCTGACCGAGGAAATCGATGGACTGCTCGATGCCGAGCGCGATGGCGCGCTCACGGGCGGCGTTCAAAAGAGGCCCATCGCCCACAACGGCGGCGCGGACTGTCGGCAGCTGTCGCCGCAGACTTGCCACGATATCGACGAACTGTAGCGGCTGCTTGATTGCGGCGAGGCGGCCGACGAACACGAGGTCGTACTCGCGGTCGGGTGCAGCCGGCTCGCTCAAAAAGGTTACACTCCCGGTGATGACTGTGACGGGACGAACTCCCCGATCTATCAGGAACGCTCTTGCTTTGCTGCCACGCACAACCACGAGATCGAACTCGCGCACGACCGCAATGGCGAGGCTCTCGAGCAGTCGAGACCCTCGCCCGAGCTTCGCCAGGAGGCGGTTCTCGCTGTAGGCGCCGCCGCCCACGATCTCGATGGGCCCCCCCGTCATTTGGTAGCACGCCGGTCGTCCGAGCACTCTTGCGACGATCAGGGCGGAAATTGCGCCAGGGAATAGATGAAATCCGATCAACACGTCAGGCTTGAGATAGAGACCGCATGCGAGCAGGCACGCAAACTTCGACACCGCACGTCCGATCAAGCGACTCATCCCGTGTGCCGGACACCAGAACCGCACCTTGTCGAGCGCCACCAATGGCTGGTCAGTGACAACAATGACCTCGTCCACTCCCGAGCGCGTCAGCGGTATGACATGTGAGAGAAACCATTGTGTATTGAAGAACGTTGCTGTCACTACGATCCGGCGGGTCGGGGTCCAAGGCCGGCGTGGGGCCAGCCGGCTCATACGACAGACGACCAGCGTTCCGAAATATGCGCACGCGACCACCGTGTATGCCAACAGCGAGCGTAGCACGCTGAGTGTGCCGCGCACTGTCGACTGCATTCGGTCATCCGGAGATTTGCTCGTCGGTGGAGAGTCGGTACGTCGCAGGGACGGGCTGTCCTCGGGCTTGAAGGCGCCGATGGCGCTGCTGGCCCGGACGGCCCGCGGCGCAAAAAGAGACGGCCGCGCTCGTGCGTTCAGTTTCATAGTGGCGAGTCGATGGATCCGCTGTTGGAGGGCGCTAGAACTGGATCCGGGCGCGTCTGCGGCTCTGGACTGGCCGCGGGTCGCCACCATTCCACGGGGCGAGTCGGTTTGGTCGGACGGTTCGCACGGTCATGCATCGCAAAGCTCAGGTTAGCGCGGGCACGTTCGACCGAGACGCGCAGCATCAGGCCGATGGCACACCACATCCCGAGCGTGCCCTCTCGCGGATAGAAGGACTGGCCGGTGATGGACCCGGCGAGCTGTGCGATAACGAGCGCGGATGTGACGCCACCAATCGCGGCGAACACGCGACTCCGGCGGTCCCGAGTCAGGGACAACGAATGCGCGAGGATGTAGGCAAAGAGGGCGAGCGTCACGGCGAGGCCTAACAGCCCGTTGTCGAGCAGCATCTCGAGGTACGCACTGTGGGGATTGCCGACCCCTCCTTCCTCGGACGCGATCGCGAACGAGAGTCCAGTACGCTCCATGGCTACCCGCCCGTAGCCGAGTATCGGTTGTTCGGCGATCTTGTCGATCACTGGGGGCCATATGAGGTTCCGTCCGGCAGTGAGCCTCTCTAGGTCGACTTCCGCAGAGGAACTCGTGTTGGTGCTGTCAGAGATGCCTTCGAAGATTCGGTCGGAGACACCGGGAAGCAGAGAAAGACCGATCGCGAGCACCGGGGCCAGAAGAAGATACCGTGGCCACCTCAGGAGAGTGAGAGTAAGGCCAGTGACAGCCCATGCGACGTAGCCGCCCCGCCCGGCCGTCAAGACCTGCGTAAGCACAACTAAAAGGGCACCGAGCAGCAGGATAATTCGGCGGTGCAGGGAGACCACGAGAGATTGTGCTGCGAATATTGCCCACGAGGCGCCTGCCAGCATGACGGAGAGATCGACTCGATAGTAGCCGATCTCCGGGCGAAGAATCTTCATACTTTGGCGGGCGAGCATCTCGTGATTTGCGATGGCGTCAAGGGGCATCCACCTAATGACCTGCAAACTCAAAAGGACGTAGAGAGAGAGGATTGAGGACAAGCCCCACAAAAAGCGGGACCGGCTGCGACAGCCGTCGAACAGCAGGAGTCCCGGGATGACCCACTTCAATGTGTTCACGAGGTACTCACTAATGAGACCGGCGGTGCTGGCATCCGTGGGAAGGCCCTGCCGGTCGATCATGAGCCGGACGAACGCTGTCGTCACGACGGCCACGAAGGCCAGCAAGAGAAGCACGAACGTGCCCGGCGGATGCCCAACGAGTCCGTCGCGCCCGCGTTGGGCCAGCCAGGCCAAGATGATCACGAGGAGCAGCAGGTTCCAAGGGTTCACCCCCTGGATGCCGAACATCGACCTGGGCATGTCGGGATGCTCGAGGAAAGCCATCAGGACGATGAGAGCGCAAAGCGACTTGTACCAGTCCTTCCAGGCGTAGAGGCCGACGACAAAGAGGGCTGTCGAGAGGAAAATAAGGCGGATCATAGCTGCTTAGACGCCGCCGAGGTAGCGACGGAGTTCGTCACGGCTTCGGGATGGGGGCCCGTTTGTGAGATGGGCGACTGGAGCCGGACAGATAGCCTCGGCCTGCGCAGGATCAGAATGCAATCCGTAGCCTCCGCGTCGATGATGCCGATGGAGAGAAGGCAGACGAGAACGCGCACAACCTGCCAGGGCTTGCCGACGAGCCCGAATCTCTCGCGAAACCGCCGCTGCATGCCCGACTCGTAGGTGGAGAAGAGGTCCACATCGAATGCGTGGTGCGTCGCGAGCCTAGCAATCGACCGGGGTGCGATGGAGTAGCACAAGTAAGTCGGACAAACCTCATAGCCCGGAGCGATGCCGGCTCTCTGGCCGTAGATGAGCCGATGGACCAAGAAGTGGAAAGAAAGTGGCGTGTACTTCGCGACCAAACCCTTGAGCGATAGGACGTTAGGAAGTGCCAGGAGAATAAGACCGCCCGGCTTGACAGCCCTGAGGAACTTTCTGACCACATTCGTTGGCTTCGCGAGATGCTCCAGAACGTCCCAGCAGACAATGAGATCGTATTCAGAATCCCCCAGGTCGGAGGTTTCGAGATTCGCCTGGATCCCCTCGTGGATTGTCGCGTTCTGCGCAAGCGCTTCGGCGGACACGTCGATTCCGACGATGCGAACGTTGCTGCCGAGTCTGATGTTGCTGAGCGAACCACAGCCCGCCTCAAGGACCCGTAGAGGGTGCGATTGTCCCGCGACGAAGCGGTCGAGCGCTGACTGTATTTGAGCGCTCGGGTCGCTCATGATCGGGACCGGGGGCCGATCATTTGTGGCCACGGGGGAAAAGCGAAACGGGTGGAGAGAGAAGCCGTCGCCGCACGAGTTCGGACAAGACCATCGCGCAGAACAGGGTGTTGGTGACCAGATACCGGCGCCAGAGCCGCCGCGGTTCTTGGCAGACGCGGTAGAGCCATTCGAGACCGAGCCGTTGCCAGATTAGGGGAGCTCGCCGAACCTTCCCCGAGAGAACGTCGAGTGAACCACCAACGCCGTGGCACACCGAGACGCCGAGCTGGTCACTCCAGCGGGCGAGGAAGCGCTCCTTCTTGGGTGAGCTCATTCCCACCAGTAGGATGTCCAGTTTCGCGTCAGAGATGGCTGCGACAAGGCCGGGCTCCTCCTGGCTGGTGAAGTAGCCGTGATGGTGTCCGACCACCTCCACGTGTGGGTAGTCCCCGGCGATCCGGGCCACAGCCGTTGCCAGCACATCTTCGCTCGCGCCGAGGCAGTAGATTCGATAGCCGTGTTCGTTGCCGCGGCGGAGCATCCCGAGCATCAGGTCGATCCCGGCGACCCGCTCGGGCAGGGGACGGCCGAGGAGCCGGCTGGCCCACACAACCGGGACGCCGTCGGCCAGGATCAGGTTGCACGAGAGCACGTCGGCCCGGAGTGCCGGGTCACGCCGCATGTTCACCAGTTTTGCCGCGTTGACCACGCCGATCTGCAACCGGCCTCGGCCGACGATGGTATCGTCGACTCGGTCGAGCACCTCCTCCATCGTCAGGGCATCGATGGGGACCCCGAGGATCTCCTGCTTGGTAGCCTGCACGACCGGAACCATCATTGCGGGATCGCTCGCTCGTCCCATCGAGCCGCGCGCCCGGCCGGCCACGCGTGGAGAAGCCAGCCCAGGTGGTACGGACGGTCCTCGTAGTCGACGACGCACGGCGGGAAGAGGATGTCCAGGCCGGGTGTCCTCAAGCTGGGGTGAAGGCGGCTTGCGGCCGCCTGAGCGTAGCGCGAAAGCTTCCGAGGCTCGCGACGGGCCACCTTTCGCCAGATCAGGTCCGCGCCCTCATCGATCAGCGAGCCGCCGCCGAGCTCCGGCGCGTGCGCAAGCCAGCCGAGCCCCCGTGCGATCGGCGAGCGTAGGTCGATAGCGGCCGCGCGCTCGAGGGCGAAGAGCGCCATCGGAGCCATCGCGTCCTGATGGACGGCGTAGACGGGGTATCGTTCGACGACATCGCCGGTCCGGCGGTCGTAGTGCCACCACCACTGCCCGTCGGGACCCTGACGGGCGCAGAATTCCCGGGCGCAGTGCAGGGCAACGTCGCGCGCCTCCGCGTCGCCGAAGAGCTCCGCGTACCGCGCAAGGGCGTGGACCGGGTACACGAGATCAGCAAAGCAGCAGACGTGCCCGCGGAAGCCGCCGGGCCGTCCACCCATGCCGTGAGGGAACATCCCGGAGCGGGGTTCGAACGCGGCGATCAGGCGGCGGGCCAGCCGGTTGCGAAGGGGCCCGACCGGGGCGTCAAGGTCGGCGCAGAGTGCCGCCAGCGTCCACGCGACTTCGACCGTCGGATGAGCGGCCTCGTCCGGCTGGAGAGCGAGCAGGCGCTCGACCACTGACCGGCGGTCGGGGTAGCCGACCGCGCAGGCGGCCCAGAGGACGAGGGCCACGTCGCCGAGGCTCTCGAGTGCGGCCACTTCGCTGACGAGACGTGCACACGCCTCGCGCACCCTAATGCCAGCCAGGACCGAGGCCTGCACCGCCTCGTCCTCGCCGGCAAGCCCGATAAGGGCGATCGCGGTGTAGCGATGACTCGAGCCCTCCAAGAGGAGCTCCTCGCCCCGCCGCCGGACCCGGAACGCGAAGAGCCCGTTCTCCGGCCGGTACATTCGTGCCAGACCGCGGATGGCCATAGCGCGCAACCGGGACACCGGTGTGACCGGGAGGCGCATCGTGGAGGTGGACGGTGCTGGAAGGCTCATGTTGGGAGGTTAGTTCGCGCCCTTGCCGCTCAGCACCGCCGGAATGGTCTTGAACAGGATCTTGAGATCCAGCCCCAGCGACCAGTGCTCGATGTAGTAGAGGTCGAGCTCCAGCCACTTGGAGAACGGGAGGTTGCTCCGCCCGGAGACCTGCCACAGGCAGGTGAGGCCCGGTTTCACGCTGAAGCGCTTGCGCTGGATGCCCTTGTCGAAGAGATCCACGTCCCGCAGGGACATGGGGCGCGGCCCGACAAGGCTCATCTCACCGGTCAGCACGTGGAGGATCTGGGGCAGCTCGTCGAGGCTGCTTCGACGCAGAAAGCGGCCCACCTGCGTGATCCTCGGGTCGTTGGCGATCTTGAAGATGGGGCCCTTGGCCTCATTCAGGTGCTCGAACTCTGCCTGTCGTCGACTGGCGTCTTCCACCATGGTCCGGAACTTCAGCATCCGGAAACGGCGCTTGTGAAGGCCGACCCGCTCCTGCATGAAGAAGACCGGACCGGGCGAGTCCAGCTTGATGGCCAGGGCGATAAGGCCGATCACGGGCAGCAGCGGGACGATGGGGGCCGCGATAGCGAGATCCATGAACCGCTTGACGAGGAGCTGCCATTCTCCTTGCGCGACAGGCTCGAGGGTCAGCAGGGGAATTGGTCCAAGCGCGACCAGCCGCGTACGCGCAGCATGGACATCGAAGACGTCAGCCATCCAGCAGAGCTTGACCCCCTCTTCTTCGCAGGCCTGCGCGATCTTGTCGACGTCTGGGATCATCGCGCGTGGGACGGCCAGGATGACCTCGTCGATCACGTTCCCCTTCAGGATGGAGCTGATGTCGCCGACCGTGCCTAGCACGGAGGATTCGAGCACGCGGTCGCCCACTTTCGTCGGGTCTGGGTCCAGGTGTCCGACGATGCGGATGCCCCACTCCGAGTTCTGGAGAAGGGTCTCGGCCAGCCGCCGTGCCCGGTTGCCACTGCCGACGATCAGGACCCTGCGGAAGTGTTCGCCTCGTTGGAGCGAGCGGTGGAAGTACCAGACGACGCCGAGGCGAATTCCAACGAGGGCCAGAAGATCCGCGGCCGCGAATGTCACCACGACCGCACGGCTCACGTACTGGACCTTGAAGAGGAACAAGATCGTGAGCAAGGCGGCGAGGCCGACCGCCACCCCGCGGGTCACGGCCCAGGCGTACTGGAGCCGTGAGGTCATCCGTGGGCTCCGGTAGGCGCCGAAGAATGTGAGAAAGAACATCCAGAGCGCCAGGACGAAGGGAAGAAGGGCGACGTGAGACAGGAGGTCCACGGGGTCGTCGTCCAGGAGCGCATTCCGGACCCACGACGCGGCCAGGAACACGAAGATGGTCACAGCGACGTCCAGCAGCGTCAGGACACGGTGCAGTCGCTCGGACCGTTCTTCAAACATGGGTCCGCACCCTGGTCACAAGCATGAGGCTCACCGCCCGCCTCCGCGCCGCCGCTGGAGCATCTGCCCGACGCGCGTCACGGCGCGGCCCAGCCGGCCGCGGTCATGTCCGTTGGGCGAGCCATGGGCCGCGTAGGGACCTCCACCGTAGTAGCCGTAGTACCCGTAGAAGCTCGAGGGCGGTTGGTCGTCCCCATTGAAGATGAGGCCGAGTATCTTGCCGCGCTCCACGACGTTGAGCGCATCGCCGACCAGCCGGCGGGGCGTGTGGTGCGCCGACACGACGAGAAGGAAGCCGTCCACCCAGCGGGCGATGACCCGGCAGTCCTGGACGGGGCAGAGCGGGGGAGCGTCCAGCACGATGTAGTCGTAGCGGCGGCGCGCCTCATCGAGGAGCTCGCCGAGCCGGGGCGCTTTGAGCACCTCGTAGGGGCTTGGCGGCACCTCCCCAGCCGGGATCACGGACAGGTTGAACGGGGGGCGCGGCCGGGCGACCTGCTCCAGGGTGACGGTGGGATCGAGGATCGCGTTGACCAGGCCGGGGCCATCCGACCCGCCGAGCGCGAGGAGGCTGGCCACCGAAGGACGGCGGAGGTCGGCGTCCACGAGGAGGACGCGCACGTCCGGCGCCTGCGCCAGCGCGCCGGCCAGATTGATCGCCGTGATGCTTTTCCCGTCGCCCACGCCCGGGCTCGACACGGCCACGACGCGAAGGTCGCGCGTCTTGTGGAGCTGCTCCACGGTGTGGCGGAGGGCCCGGTACTGCTCCGCCTCGAAGGCCGCCGGGGCGACCAGGCTGACCAGATGGTCGTCCACGCCACCGGCTGAATCCGCCGGCGGCCGCTGGAGCGTCACAGGCTCAGCAGATTCGATCTCGGGGGCTGGGGCGGCTGTCGGATCCGCCGAGCGGGGCGCCCCTCCTCGCTGAAGGGCGCGGTCCCGCTCCGCCTGCTCGAGCGCCTTGAAGAACTTGCTCATTGCCTGAGAAAGCTGCTCGCAGCGTGCGCGAGCCCGGAAAGAGTAGCGGTGGAAAGATCAAAGACCTGCCGCAGCGCGTCGCGGTGCGCGATCGTCAGCGCCGCCGCGCCGCCTATCAGCACCGCGCCCGCCGCGGCCAGGGCCCAGCGGACCAGCGCCCGGCCCCAGGTATGGAGCAGGCGCCGCGGCTTCCGCGGTCGCCGCTCGCCCTCCTCGAAATACTCGATGGCTTCCTCGACGATTCTGCGATCGACCCGACGGATCTGGTCAGCATAGCCGATAAGCAGGCAGTGGTCACAGACCGTATTGATGAGCCGCGGGATTCCGCCCGAGTACCCGGCAATCCGCGTGATCGCCACATCCGAGAAGAGCCCCAGGTTGGTCGCCCCGGCGATCCGGAGCCGGGTGCGGATGTAGTCACGGGTCTGGTCGGCGGTCAGGGGGAGGATGCGGCAACGGAGGCCGATGCGCTGCTTGAGCTGGCGCAGCTCGGGGCGATTCAGCTTGTCCAGGAGCTCCGGCTGGCCGGCGAGCACGATCTGCAGCAGCTTCTCCGTATGGGTCTCGAAGTTCGAGAGGAGCCGGATCTGCTCGAGGGCGCGGACGTCGAGATTTTGCGCCTCGTCGAGGACGAGCACCGTGTTCTGGCCGGCGCGCTGGCGCTCGATCAGGAAGTTGTTCAGGGCGAAGAGCCTTTGAGCGTGAGACTCACCGGGCTTGGCGACGCCGAAGTCCTCGAGGATGTACTCGAGAAGCCCTTCGAATGGCAGGGTCGTATCGAAGACGAAGGCCGAGGCGGTGTTGCCATCCAGACGGCTGAGCAGGGTGCGCAGGAGCGTCGTCTTCCCCGTCCCGACCTCGCCCGTCAGGAGGATGAAGCCCTTGTGTTCCTGGACTCCGTACAGGAGGTGGGCGAGGCCCTCTTGATGCCCTGGGGACGCATAGAGAAAGGCGGGATCGGGCGTCGGGTTGAACGGCTTCTGCCGCAGGCCGAAGAACGCGAGGTTGAGCGACATGGGCTCGTCAGCTCCCGCCGCCCGCGAGGATCTGGACGAGCTGCTCGTTGCCGTGCCCGATGAAGTAGGAGGCGCCGGCAATGAGGACCAGCCCCAGCATTGCCCCTCCCGCCACCAGGCGAAACCGCTGCTGCTCGCGCTGCCGATCGGCGTCGGTCACGATCTTGGGAATGCTCACGAGGACCGGCACGATGCTGAAGTCGCGGAGCTCGTTCGCCGAGTGGAACGAGGTATCGAGCATCTCGGCGACCACGAGCGCCCCGCCCGCGAGGCCGAGCGAGAGGACGAGGCTCACGACGAGCAGCCTGAGGCGGTTCGGCGCGGCCGGGATCTGCGAGGGCATGGCCGGCTCCAGGATCCGGAACTGCTCTCCCTTCTGCCGTTGCTCCATGCTCTCGGCGAGCTGTGCCGCCTCCTGTCGCTTCCCGAGCGACTCGTAGAGCTGCTTCGTCGTGTCGTAGTCCCGCGAAACCTCCTGGAACTCCTGCTCGCGCCGAGGCGAGTTCTCGACCCTGGCCTGGTAAGCCGCGATTCCAGTCCGGAGCCGCTGCTGCTCGGCCTTGAGAATCTTGATCTCGGCCTCGGCTGACTGGAGAGCCTCCTTGAGGCGGAGAGTGTACGGGGTGGCGGGCAGGGCCGACCCGGCATCCTTGGCCGCGGGCTCGTCCGTGGCGCGCTCCAGCGCCTGGATCTCCCGCCTGAGCCGCATCACCGTGGGGTGCGCCTCCGTGTAGTTGGCGAGCGCGGTCGTCAGGTCAAGCTTGAGCCGGCCCAGCCGCTGGGCCCTGGTCTCGTAGATCGGCTGAGTGCCGGGCGCGGAGCCCGGCTGGGCGCCGAATAGCTGGGGCATGGAGGCCGCCTCGGCGAGCTGAGCGTTGAGGTTCTCCCGTCGCTCGCCGGCGCGGAGCTGGTTGTCGCTGTTGAGCCGGAGCTGGGCATGGAGCGCCTCGAGGGTGGCCAGGTTGGCCGGCATCTGCTGGGGCAGCTCGCCCAGGTAGCGGCGCCTGAATTCGCTAACGCGCGCCTCGAGCTCGTCCAGGCGCTTCCGCGCCTCGCCGCGCTGCACCGTGAGAAAGTCTGCCGTGCCTGTGGACTGACGCTCGCGGAGCTTGAGGTTCTCCTCGATGTAGAAGGACGCGAGGGTGTTGGTGACGAGCGCAACCGTTAGTGGGTCCGGCCCCCGGTAGGAGAGCGCGAAGGCGGTCGTGGCGCTCGGACGTCCCCTGGTGTTAGTCGTCTTCAGCTCGAGCTTGATGTCTTTGCGCATCCGCTCGACGATTTCTTCAGTTGGGTCCTGTTTGCGCAGGCCGGGATAGAGGCCGAACCGGGTGATCAGGGCCTCGAGCCGCGAGCGGCTGAGGATATCCTGGCTGATGGTGTGCAGCCGGGTCTCGAGTTCGCTCGTCACCGTGGCCTGGACGAAGGCCTCGGGGACCTGCTGCCGCTCGACCAGGACCACGGCCGTGGAGCGGTAGAAGGTTGGCAAGGAGAAGATCACGCTCGCCGCGGCTGCAAACGGGAAGGCGAAGACAAGCACGGCGAGCCACTTCCGCCGTCCCCAGGCTGCGCGCAGGCGTTCGACCGCGACGCCCTTCTGGGGCTTGTCTTCCTCGACGATACGCGTGAGGTCGTCCGTCATGGCCCGCTCGAGGGTAGGCGCTCGCGGTCGAGCGCGGCGTCCTTGATCTTGTAGAGCAGGGCCCGGTAGCTGATGTTGAGGAGCTTGGCCGCCTGCAGACGGTTCCACCGGGTCTGCTCGAGAGCGCGGAGGATGGCCTCCCGCTCGGCCGCCATCGCCGCCCTTTTGGAAACGGCCTTGAGCGAGACGGTACCGGGCTTGGCCGCGGGGATGGGTCTGTCGGCTTCGTCGCTCCCCAGGCCGCTAAACATCGGGCTCTTGGTCAGCAGCGAGTCACCGAGGACGATCATTCGCTTCACCGAGTTCTCCAGCTCCCGGATATTGCCCGGGTACCGGTGCCGCATTAGCCGCTCCATGGTCTCGGGCGGCAGCGTGAACCCCTCCTGCTGGAAGAGCCGGGCGTAGCGCCGCACGAAGTACTGGACCAGGGCCGGAATCTCCTCCAGACGGTCCCTCAGCGGGGGGACGACGATCTGGATGACATTCAGGCGGTAGTAGAGATCCTCCCGGAACTGCCCCGCGGCGACGGCCTGCTCCAGGTTCTGGTTGGTTGCGGCGAGCACGCGCACGTCCACCTTGATGATCGAGCGGCCCCCGACCCGAGAGAACTGCCCATCCTGCAGCACGTGGAGCAGCTTGCCCTGCAGGGCCGGGTGGAGATCGCTGATCTCGTCGAGGAAGATGGTGCCGCGGTCGGCCGACTCGAACTTGCCGATCTTGAGCTGGTGGGCCCCGGTGAAGGCCCCGCGTTCGTGGCCGAACAGCTCGCTCTCGAGCAGTTCCCGGGGCACCGCCGCGCAGTTGACCTTGACGAAGGGGCCGTCCTGCCGGACCCCCACCTGGTGAATGCTCCGAGCCACCAGGTCCTTGCCGGTGCCCGTCTCACCGCAGATGAGGACCGTGACGTCCGCGCGCGCCGCCTGGCCGATGATGTGCCGGACCTCCTGCATCCCGGCACTGCTCCAGAGGGAGATCTCCTCCTGGAGCCTGCGGTGCGGGTCGTCCTCGACCGCGCGCCCCCAGCCCCGGCGCGGCCGGGCCAGCCCGTTCTTGATGGCGTTGTCGAGCTCCTCCGGGGTGAACGGCTTCTGGACGAAGTCGTCGGCGCCCAGGGCCGCCGCTTCGGCGGCGCCGTGGAGCCCGGTTCCGTTGGTGATAACGATGATCGCGCCGGGGTCGCCCCCCTGGACCCGGAGCCGCTTGAGGAGCTCGTTCCCGTCGGCGCCGTCGAGGTCCAGGTCGAGCAGGCTGAAGAGGAAGTGGCTGTGGGCAAGGACGGCAAGCGATTCGTCCACCGAGCCTGTCACGACCGGCTCGTATCCCCAGGTCTCCAGGAGGCTGGTCAGATGTCGTCGGGCGATCGGGTCGGTCTCCACCACCAGCACGAACCGCTTCTTCATCGGCTCGCGGTGCATGGTCCCGTGCCCTCGAAGTTGCGGTTTATGTTCACGAGCCTTCACATAAAGCAAACAACGCGCCATGTCGAAGACCTTATTTGAATTCATTAGTTCAGCTTCGTGAATAGAGAGATCTTCCGAGAACGTAAGACTTTCCGACTGCCTTGAGCACGGTCCTCACTCGACGATCATGGTGTTTTGTAAACTGAAGCGACATTCACAGTGCAAACATTTGCGGACGAGTATGCGGCTCGGGCCACTGGGCTCCGCTTTTGGTGCCGCAGCCTGCCACGACAAGAATTGAATCCCGAAGCGGTCGCTGGATTTTCGTCACAAACGCCAGCAATTCGTCTGAATCGCCCGGGATTCGTCGGTGGCCATTGAAGACTGGCGAACTATCGAATAGACTCGGCCCCCGCCTTGGACGGGCGTGCTCCCGTGTGGCCTAAGTGCGGACAAGCCGGAGGAGGAGAGATGGCTGCGATCGAGCATGGGCGGTTCCTGGATCCCCGTGGTGTTGGCATACAGGATTTGATCGGAGAAAGCCCGGGGATGATCCTGCTGCGCGAGCAGATTACCCACCTCCTGCGTCGGCAGTCGCCGTCACGGCGATTGCCGACGCTGCTCATCCAGGGTGAGACGGGGACAGGCAAGGGCCTCCTCGCACGGGCTGTCCACAATGCGAGCGCGCGGTCGAGCCAGCCGTTCATCGACGCAGATTGCCTGGCCATCCCGGAGACCCTGCTGGAAGCTGAGCTCTTCGGATTCGAGCGTGGCGCCTTCACCGACGCAAAGCAACCCAAGCTCGGCCTCTTCCATGCTGCCAGCGGCGGCTCGATCTTCCTGGACGAGGTGGGGCTGCTGCCCAGGACCTTTCAGGCGAAGCTCCTCAAGGTGGTGGAGGAGCGGGGGGTCCGGCGGCTCGGGAGTACGCGCGTCGAGGTAGTGGATCTCTGGGTCATCGCCGCCACCAACATCGACCTGGCCACGGCCACGCGCGAGGGCGCCTTTCGCGAGGACCTCTACCACCGGCTGGCGGCCATGACGCTTTTCATGCCACCGCTGCGGGAGCGCGGCGGCGATATCCTGCTGCTGGCAGCGCACTACCTCGGACGAGCGTGCGCCGAATACCACCTGCCCCTGAAAGTGCTGACCGCAGAAGCACAGGCGGCCCTCCTGGCCTATCCGTGGCCGGGCAATGTCCGGGAGCTGGCGAACATGCTCGAACGCGTCGCCCTGCTTTCGGGAGACGTGTCCATCATCACACCGGACCTCCTTGGTCTGCGCCCGCCTGCCGGGCCCGCGAAGGGCGTTCGCGAGCCCGAACGGTCGCAACTGAAGGTCTCGGTCGAGGGCTTCGAGCGGGAGAAGCTGCGTGGGGCTCTCCGGGAGACGGGCTGGAACGTCTCCCTCGCGGCTGTTCACCTGGGACTGCCCCGCAACACCCTCCGCTACCGGATCGCCAAGCTCGAGCTTTACCCGGGGAAAGCCGGGACGGTCCTCGCACCGGGAAGGAAGCCTCCCGGCAAGATTGGTGAGAGGTCGGGGAAGGTCGGGCCCGGCGCGCCTGCATGGACAGAGGACACCTGGCAGCCCCGTCAGGGGGTCTACCTGGCTGCTTCGGTATCGCAGGCGGGCACTGATCCCGGCCAGGTCAGCCGCGTCCTGGAGAGCATCGCCGACAAGGTGCGGCGCTTCGGCGGGCGGGTCGAGGGGATGACCGGCGCCGAGCTGCTTGCCCGCTTCGGCTTTGATGGACTCCATATGGAGGACGGGCCCTCATGCGCAGCCAACGCAGCCCTTGCCGTGCAGAAGGCCGGCGCGGACGGGTACCCGGACGGCTCTAGCCCGTTCACCGTGCAGCTCGCCCTGCACGTGTCGACGGCGCGGGTCCGGGACGGGGACGATACGCCGGAGACGACCGGGGGGCGACAACGGCCGGGAGCGGTGGCGCTCGGGATTGTGCTCGAGCATTCGGAGCCCCAGTCCATCCTCGTCGCTGCCGACGCGGCGCGTTTGCTCCACGCACAGTTCGAGCTCGAGCCCGTCGCGGCTCCGGGAGATGGTCGGGATCCGCTGTACCGACTCGTCAGCCGTCGGCGAGCGGGATGCCATGCGCCGGGCCAGCCGCTCGCGCCCTTTATGGGCCGGGAGCACGAGCTCTCGATGCTGGACGCCCTGCTCGATCAGGTCGAGCAGGGCCAAGGGCGGGCGGTCGGGATCGTGGGCGAGGCTGGGATTGGCAAGTCCCGACTGCTGCGCGAGTTCCGGCAGCGGGCGGTCCAGAGGGGCTTCGTCTATCGCGACGCGGAATGCGTCCCCTCCAACGGCGCCATGGTCAACGATGCCGTGATCCAGATCCTGCAGCAGGCCTACGGGATCACAGAGAGCGACAGCGGCGGCACCATCTGCGAGAAGGTCCGCCATGGGTTGGAGGACGCGGGCCTCGATCCAGACGAGTGGGCCCCGTACCTCTTGTCTGCCGCAGGTGTCTCGGCCGGCACGGAACGGCTGGCCGGGGTCAGCCGCGAAGCGATCAGGGCCCGGACCATCGAAATGCTGCGCCGGTTTGCGGTCGAACGCAGCCGGTGTGCACCGCTGGTCATTGCCATCGATGACCTGCACCTGGCCGGGAGAACCGCCGAGGAGTTCCTGCTCTCTGTCAGCCAGGAGCTGCCCAGCTCCCGAATTCTCCTGCTGACAACATATCGGCCCGGGTACCGGCTCCCGTGGGGCGACAGGCCGTACGTAACCCAGTTCGGCTTGCAGCCGCTGTCGCGCGGGAGGAGCTTCGGGCTCCTGCGCTCCCTTCTGCCGGCTTCGCTGCAGCCGAAGGGCCTGATCCACCGGATCCTGGACACCGCGAACGGGAACCCGTTCTTCCTTGAAGAGCTCGCTCGGGGCGCTGTCGAGAAGCAGGGTGAGGGCGACGAGCTCAGAATGACGGATGCCATCCAAGGGGCTCTGCTGCCGCGGATGAGCCGCCTGAGCGCCGGAGCCCGTCGGCTGCTGCTGATCGTCTCGGTCATCGGCGACTGGGCTCCGGTGCGTCTGGTCGAACACGTGCTGGGCAGGCCACGAGGCCTCGCTCCCCTCCTGGCCGAGGTTCGGAAGCACGAGCTCCTCCACGAGGAGAGCCGGCGCGGAGAGACCGTGCTGCAGTGCAATCACCCACTCATGCGCCGTGCCGTCTACGAATCCCTCCCTGTCGAGGAGCGGCGGACGCTGCACGCGGCCGTGGGTGCGGCCCTCGAGGAGCTGCATGCCGGCAGGCTCCAGGAGGTGTACGAGCTCCTCGCCTACCACTACGGCAGGAGCGCCGATTCAGCGAAGGCGATCGCCTACCTGCCGCACGTGCTCCAGACGGCGGGTCGGAACTGCACCCTCGGAGACACCGCGGCGGTATTGGATCATGCACTGGAGGACGCGGCGCGTCTGCCAGCCGGCGCTCAGCGCGACCGGCTCATGGTGGGTCTGGTGACCCACCAGGCCCATCCCCTCTTGAAGCTTGGCCGGCTCGAGGGAGCCCGCGACCTGCTGCTTCGCCACCTGCACTGCGTTGAGGCCCTCACGGACCCGCGGCTTGCCGGACCCTTCTTCCTGGCGCTTGCCGGAGCGTACGGCCTGTTGGGAGAGGCGGCCCCGGCTGCGGTCTGGCTCCGGCGGGCGGCGGCGGAGGCCGGCCGCTCCGGGGACGCGACCACGCTGGCAATGGCGAGCCATGGGCTCGCGCTGGACTGTTTCTGGGCAGGACGCTTCGGCGAGGGGACCGAGGACGGCCGGGCGGCGGTCGCCCGGCTCCGCAAGCCGCGCGAGCGGTGGTGGACAGGCCAAGCGATGTGGGGCATAGGCATGAACTGCATCGCCGCCGGAAATCTCGAGGGCGCCATCGAGGTGGAGGAGGCGGCGTGGGAGGTCGCGCGAGAGACGGGCGATCCTCGGCTCGAGTGCTTCACCGGGTTCGCGAAGGGGTGGGCCCACGCGCTCCGCGGAGACTGGGAGGCAGGCGTCGCGGCCTGCCGGCGCGCTGTCGAACTGGCGCCCGACCCCCTGGCCACAGCAGTCGCTCGGGCCTGGCTGGGGGCCGCCTGCCTCGAGATGGAAGATCCGGAGCAAGCGGCCGACGTCTTGGTACAGGCCTATGACAAATTCCTCGGGTGGAAGTGCCGACCACTGCACGCATTAGTCTGCGCCTGGCTGAGCGAGGCCCTCCTGGGGCGAGGGCACGAGGAGCGGGCACTGGAACTGGCCGAGGAGGGACTGGCCCTGAGTGATGAGCTTGGCTTCCCGTTCGCTGGGGCGCTGGCCCGGCGCGCCCTCGGCCGCATCGCCCGGGCCAGGGGCGTCCTCGCTGAGGCAGAGGGCCATTTGGAGGGGGCCCGTCAGGCTTTTCAATCCATCGGCGCGGCCTACGAGGGCGCCCGCACCCTGCTCGACCTGGCCGTGATTGCCGACGCATCGGGCCGACCGGATGCGGCGGCGACCCATCTGGCTGCCGCGCAGAGGGCGTTCAGCGATCTGAAGGTCCCCTTCTATGCTACCCACGCGGCGAAGCTGGCTGACAACCTGCAGGGACCGGCTCAAGGCTCGCTCGAACTCAAGAAGGGCGTCTAGAAGCTCCCGACCAACGCTCCTGTAAGCTTCCCCTCCTGGTAGACAGTTCGACGTTAGACTTTCCACGGGGGTGACGTGGGTTCCCGTCGCCTCCGAGCTCCATGAGGCTGCGATCCAGACGGTGCCGCCGTCTCTCAGGCTTGGTGTCACAGGAGGGATGAGAAATTGGCTCCATAACGGAGATCCCGGCTCAAAGGGAGTTCTTTGCAAGATATGGAATCAGCACCCAACCAAGTTCGAGACACGGAATAGGTCATCAAGAAAAGGAGCATGTAATATGAGTCATAGTTTAATCGTCATTGTGGAGGATGATCAATCGGTTAGGGAAGTGCTTCAATTGGCCATCGAATTAGAGGGCTACGAAGTCCGAACGGCCAATAACGGAGAAGAAGCGTTTTCGCTTCTGAAGGAACTAAAAGTGCCCTGCTTAATCCTCACCGATCTGATGATGCCTAAGATGAATGGTTATGAATTTATCGAACTAGCGAGTCAAACCCATACGATTGCCTCAATTCCTATTGTTATTGTGTCCGCAACACCTAATGAATCAGAGGTGAAGGTAATGACGGAGTCGGGGAAAATCAAAGGTCTAGTCAAAAAGCCGGTCAGTTTGGACTATTTGATGAGTATCGTCCACGAACACTGCGGTACACCGCCAGTCCGTCAAGATACCAAGAAACCTGTCAACGAGTAGGGGAGATGTGGAAATTAAAGATAGGACGAGCTGACCGACGGGACGGTCCGCTCCGTGGATGCCGCCACGGAGGCCGAATCGGTCCATATCGGAAATCCCGGTATAGATGCGGACGGCTTCTGGTTCGTTACCGGGCGCTCGGACGAGACGCTGAAGATCGCGGGCAAGCGCGTGGGGCCGGCGGAGGTCGAGTCGGTGCTGGTGAGCCATCCGGCGGTGGCCGAGGCTGCGGCGGTCGGCGTGCCCCACGAGATCAAGGGCGAGGCCGTGGTCTGCTTCGCCGTGCTGCGGCTGGGTGATCCGCGCGAGCCACCTCGGCAAGGATCCGGGCAATCTCTCCTCCCTCGACAATCCGGGCGGCGTCAGGGCCATCCCCGAGGCGCGCTGAGGAATCCGTTCCGGGAGCAGCACCGCCGGGCGATGGCAAGCGTGACCATCCATCCTTCTGATCCTCCAAAATTCGTCCTGACCCTCCAAGATTCGTCGGTGATGCGACGACAAGCGCCATACAGAAGCGTGGCGGCATCCTTGAGTGCTCCACAAGTAGCGGATTTTGTAGCATGTCCATCAGCCGGCGACGACGGTACGTCGCTTGCTACAGATTCACAGCGGGGGAACTCTCATGCGCGGCAAATTGCGGCGGTCGGAGTCGCGTCGACGACCACGGGCCAAGGTCAACTGGCCGGTGGTCGTGGAGCTGGACGATCGGGTGCTTCACGGCAGGACGATTGACGTGAGTCAATTCGGCGTCAAGCTGCGCCTCGGGGAGCGGCTGGAAGACGCTTCGCTTGTGACGCTGCATCTCAACCCGCCCCAGGGGTGCCCCGTCGACGCCCAGGCGATCGTATGGCGAACGGATGACGACGGTCCAGTCTTCCTCTTCCTC
>JAUSJX010000174.1 GCA_030647435.1 Candidatus Rokuibacteriota bacterium | reverse complement strand
GCATACCTGGGCAGCGCATCGCGCAAGACTTGGACATCTCCCGGCCCACGATTCAGCTCTGGCGAGAGCGTTTTCTGGCTCTGCGGTTGGAGGGGTTGAAAAAGGACGCCCCTCGTCCCGGCCGTATCGCGAGTATTCCCGACAGGAAAGTCCGCGCGGTGGTCGAGGCCACGCTGCACACGAAGCCGCCGGCTGCAACCCACTGGAGCGTGCGCACCATGGCGAGGGCGCAGGGCATCAGTCGCATGGCCGTTCAGCGTATCTGGACGCAACACAACCTCAAGCCCCATCTCGTCAAGACCTTCAAGATCAGCCGCGACAAACACTGTGTCGAGAAGCTGTACGACGTCGTTGGGCTCTACCTCAATCTTCCGGACAAGTCCTTGGTCCTGTGCGTCGACGAGAAAAGTCAAATCCAAGCTCTGGACCGCACCCAGCCGGGCCTTCCGCTGAAGAAAGGCCGTTGCGCAACCATGACCAGCGACTACAAACGCAACGGCACGACCACGTTGTTCGCGGCCCTGAGCATGCTCGATGGGAAAGTCATCGGCGACTGCATGCCGCGGCATCGGCATCAGGAATTCATCCGGTTCCTCAAGACAATCGACGCCAAGACGGCGCCCGAGCTCGATCTGCATCTGGTCGTGGACAATTACGGGACCCACAAGCACCCTCGGGTGACATCCTGGCTTCGGCGGCATCCGCGATTTCATCTGCACTGCATCCCAACGTCGAGTTCCTGGCTGAACATGGTGGAACGGTGGTTCCGCGACATCACCGACAACCGTATCCGCCGCGGCAGCTTCAGAAACGTGGCGGAGTTGATCGCGGCCATCAAAGAGTATCTGGACAATCCCAATCAGAACCCCCGCATCTTCACGTGGACCGCGTCCGTGGAGCGCATTTTGGCCAAAGTCGCCAAATGTAAAGAAGCGTTGGAGACACTACACTAGTACTGGAAACTGATCGACACTGACGCCACGTTGCGGTCGTACGCGTAGATCCCGATGTTCGAGCTCGTCACGCCGAGCTGATACTCGATCCTCAGCGTCATCGGCGCGCGCGTCGCGCCCGCTTCCTGCCGCACGAAGAAGGGCAGCGGCTGGTCCAGCGCGAAGACGTGGGTCTGCTCGACGTCCGCGCGCTTGACCGGGGCCGGAAGCAGGTGAAAGAGCGAGTTGGCGTGCAGGTAGCTGGTGAAGTGGACGTCCATGTTGTAGCCGAGTCGGGTCTGCCACCACGGCAGCGTGTACTGCACACCGGCCAGCACCCGGTTGCCGCGGTACGACCAGTTCCGCCCCCGGGCCACGTCGGTGTCCCACTGGTAGCCCACGCGGAACCAATGGCGATCGCCTGACCAGTAGAAGGTGTGGCTCAGGCCGACCATGTAGTTCATCGCATCCCGATCTTCCTCGACCGGCAGCGGGATGCCCGTGAAGTTCTTGCCCTGGACACGGATGATCGGCGAGAAGACGTGGGTCGGGTTCCAGAAGCTGTCACCCGCGGCGTTCAACTGCACCGTCCCGAACAGCGCCCCCGTGTTTCGCCGGAGGAACTGGTCTCCACCGAGCAGCTGGTTGTCGAAGGCGTACTGCCCGCCCACGAAGAACCGGCTGCCGGCCAGGACGCCGGTCTCGAAGGCTCCACGGTAGGTCCCACCGAGCGTCACCGCCTGGTCCTGCACGTCGAAGTCGTGGAAGTTGTTGACCAGGGTCTGGAAGAACTGGTAGCCGATCGTCGACTCCCAATTTCCGTAGCGGAGCCAGTCGTAGGAGAGCGTGACAGCGGCCAGCTCGCCGGGCGACTTCGTGGAGGCCAGCCCGTCGCGCGACTCCGTGTCGAAGAACCGGATCTCGTTGGCGAGCGGATCGTTGCTCGGGTTGGGGAGAACCTTGACGTTGGTGTCGTACGTGAAACCCAGCCGCACTTCGGCGTGGAAGCGGTTGCCCGCCCCGCCGCCCGCCGCAATGGCGTCCCGAAGCCGCTCGGCCGGGCCCGTGATGGCCGAGCCCGCGAGCCCGCGCGTTGCCGCGTCCAGCTCGCTCATGGCGCGCTCCGGCATCCCCATGACGGCCAGCGCCAGGCCGGAGTAGAAATGCGTCAGCTGTACGATGGCGGGGTTCTGTGAGGTTTCGCCCTTGAAGGCCTCCACCGCGCCGACGTAGTCCTTCTTGCGGTACCGCATGAAGCCGACGTAATAGCCGAGCCCGTCGGTCGTGGGCCGCTCGCGGAAGCACTGGTTCAGGATGGGCTCGGCCTGCTCGTAGCGCTCCTGCGCGAAATACCCGACGCCGAGGAGAAAGCGCACGGAGAAGTCGTCCGGCGCCAGCGTCCGCGCCCGCTCGAGCGCTTGCACCGCCGGCTCGAAGCGCTGGAGCGCGATGTTGACGAGGCCCGTGTAGTAGAGCGCCTCGACGTTCTTGGGGTCCTGCTGGACAGCCTCGCGGAGGTATTCGAGCGCCTCGTCGTAGCGCTTGTCGTCGTAGGCAAGGATGGCCTGGGCTACGAAGACGTCGGCCTCGGACTGCTGCGCCCCGGCCTGCAGGGGGGGGAGCAGACTGAGGAAAACGAGCAGAATGGCAAGGCTTTGGCGGGCTGCTGCCTGTCGCATGGGGCCCGTCTATTTTACCAGAAACCCGCGCGCCCCGTGCAGGAAATTCCCCGCGTCCCGACCCTAGGAGCGTGTCGGAGAATTTCTCTCCGCTCTGACTGAAAACTCTGGTGTAGTGGAATCATGAACACACCGACGCGAGGCGAGACCGCACCGCCTGAACAGGCCCCGCTGCTCACCGTGGAGGCACAGCCGGCGGCGCCC
>JAUSJX010000173.1 GCA_030647435.1 Candidatus Rokuibacteriota bacterium | reverse complement strand
CGGGGATGCCGACGAGGCACTCGATGCCGCCCAGGTTGAGCGCCGCCGCCTCGCGGATCAGCGCCGAGAGCCCCACGCCCGCGCCCGCGACGGCCTCCTCGCCGTGGAACTCGGCGCGACCCAGGCAGCCTTCGATCTTGACGACGACGCCGCGGATGCCCCGGTCGCGCACGAGGAGGTTGTTGCCCCCGCCGATGATCTCCACCGGCAGGTGCTCGCGCTCCGCGAAGCCCAGCGCGAGGCGGATGTCCTCGACGTCCTGTGGGACGACGAAGATGTCCGCCGGCCCTCCGATTCGAAGGGAGGTATGGAAGCTGAGGGGTTCTTTGAACCGAACCTCGCCCCGTATCTCTCCGAGCATGGGTTACCTCCTGTTCGACTGGTCGCGCGGGTCGTTGAGGCGCGTGAGAAGCTCCGCGCCCAGCTGGCCGACGTCCCCGGCGCCCAAGGTCAGCACGAGGTCGCCGGGACGGGTGGATTCGCACAGGTAGTTGAGGATGCCGGCCCGGTCGCCGTCCATGTAGAGGACTTCCCGGTGACCGTGGGCCGCGATGCCGTCCGCGAGGTCCCTCGCGTGCACGCCCGGGATCGGCGCCTCGCCGGCGGCATAGATGTCCATGACGATCAGCACGTCCGACTGGTAGAAGGCCGTGAAGAACTCCTGCCGCAGGTGCTGGGTCCGGGTGTACCGGTGAGGCTGGAACACCGTGAGCACGCGCCGGTCGAACCCGGCCTTGGCGGCGGCCAGGGTGGCGCGGATCTCGGCTGGGTGATGCCCGTAGTCGTCCACGACGAGGACGCCCGCCGCCTCGCCTCGGATCTGGAAGCGGCGCTGGACGCCCACGAATCCGGACAGCGCTTGCTGGATGCGCTCGAAGGGCACCTCGAGGTCGAGGCCCACGCCGACGGCGGCGAGCGCGTTGAGCACGTTGTGCCGGCCCGGCACTTGGATGGTCGCCGTGCCCAGCGTCTTGCCCCGGTGCAGGATCTCGAACCGCGACTGCATACCGGAGAAAGACAGCCTGCGCGCCGTGATATCGGCGCCGGACTCGAGCCCGTACGTCACGACCCGCTTCTCGATCAGCGGGATCATCTGCTGGATGTTGGGCTGGTCGAGGCAGAGCACGGCCGAGCCGTAGAACGGCACCTTGTTCACGAAGGTGAGGAAGGCGGCGCGGATCGCGTCGAGGTCGGCGTAGTGGTCGAGGTGCTCGGCGTCGACCGTCGTCACGACCGCGATGGTCGGCGTGAGCTTGAGGAAGGAGCCGTCCGACTCGTCCGCCTCGGCCACGAGGAACTCGCCCTGCCCGAGCCGGGCGTTGGCCCCGAGGCCGAGGACGCGCCCGCCCACCACCACGGTCGGGTCGAGCCCCGCCGCCCCCAGCACCGCCGCCACCATAGAGGTGGTCGTGGTCTTGCCGTGGGTGCCGGCGATGGCGATCCCGTACTTGAGCCGCATCAGCTCGGCCAGCATCTCGGCGCGCGCGATGACGGGCACGCCGCGCTGGCGCGCCACCTGCACCTCGACGTTGTCGCGCGCGACGGCGGAGGAGTAGACGACGACGTGCGCGCCCTCGACGTGGCTGGGCTCGTGGCCGGAGAAGATCTTGGCGCCCAGGCGCTCGAGCCTTTCCACGGCCTCACCCCGCCTCTGGTCGGAGCCCGTCACGCGGTAGCCCAGGGTCAGCAGCACCTCGGCGATGCCGCTCATGCCGGCGCCCCCGATGCCCACGAAGTGGATCTGCTGGTACCTCTTGAACATGGCTACCTCCCTCTCTCTTCCAGAGAGAGGGCTGGGGTGAGGGTCCGCTGCCCGGACCGTCGCCCCTCACCCTTGCCCTCTCCCCAGAGGGGCGAGGGGATAGTTGTGTGAGGCATCACCTAGATGGTCCCCGTGTGCTGAGAGATGTTGAGCAAGACGCCCATCGAAAAGAGAGTCATGAGCAAGGCCGAGCCTCCGGAGGAGATGAAGGGCAGCGGCAGCCCCTTGGTCGGCAGCGCCCCCGTCACCACGCCGAGGTTCACGAGGGTCTGGGTCGCGAGCATGATGGTCAGCCCGAGCGCCAGGTAGCTGCCGAAGGCGTCCGGCGCGCGCAGCCCAATCCGCAGGCCCCGCCACACGAGGAGCACGAAGAGCGCCACGACGACCACGGCGCCTGCTAACCCCAGCTCCTCGCCGATGATGGCGAAGATGAAATCGGTGTGGGCCTCCGGCAGGTAGAAGAGCTTCTGCTTGGACTCGCCCAGCCCGCGCCCGAGCCACCCGCCCGAGGCCAGCGCCAGGAAGGACTGGATGATCTGGAAGCCCGAGCCCTGCGGGTCGTTCCACGGGTTCATGAAGGCGGCCATGCGCCGCAGGCGGTAGGGCTTCATTGCAATAGCTGCTGCGATCATCGGCAGCGCCGCGGCCGCGATCAGGCCCATGTGAGAGACGCGCGCGCCGCCCAGATAGGCCAGGGCCAGCGTCAGGATCACGAGCACCATGGCGTTGCCCATGTCGGGCTGGAGCATGGTCAGCCCCGCCATGCCGCCCGCCACGAGGAGGAGCGGCAACAGCCCCTGGCTGAAGGTCTCGAGCATCTCCTGGCGGCGCGTGAGAAAGGCCGCGAGGTAGAGCAGCAGCGAGAATTTGGCCAGCTCCACCGGCTGGAAGGACACGGGACCGGCGCGGAACCACCGCCGCGTGCCGTTGATCTCCTGGCCGAAGGGCGGCACGAGCACCAGCACCAGCAGCACGAAGGACACCGCCAGCAGCGGCACCACGAAGCGCTCCAGCCGGCGGTAGTCGAAGAGCATGCCGGCCCAGAGCGCGCAGACGCCGAGCACGGCCCAGAAGAGCTGCTTCTTGAGGAAGTACAGCGGGTCGTGGAAGCGGTCGGCGGCCATGATGGCGCTGGCCGAGTAGACCATCACGACCCCGAGCGACACCAGGGCCAGCACGAGAGCGAAGAGCCACAGGTCGGGCGTGAGCTTTCTAGGCATGGATCGTCCAGGTCCTGGGGGGGAGCGACCGCCGCGGCCCCTGAGGGTTGGCTCGGCTCGCCTGTGGCTGCGCCTCACACACCAAGCCCAGACCCCCCCACCGGTGCGCGCACCTCGCGTGCCGGTTCATCGGGAGCTCGTCAACTCGTGGACGATGGTCTTGAAGACTTTGCCGCGGTGCTCGTAGCTGTCGAACATGTCGAAGGAGGCGCAGGCCGGCGAGAGCAGGACGACGTCCCCGACGCCGGCCAGGGAGCGCGCCGCCGCCACCGCCTCCTGCATCGAGCCCGCGTCCATGCACGGGACACCCGCGGCCTCGAGGACGGCGCGGATCTGGGCGCGGTCCGCTCCGATTAGCACGGCCTGGCGCACGCGGCCGCGGGCGGCTTGCCCGAGCGGGCCGAAGTCCTGCCCTTTGCCCTTGCCGCCCGCGATCAGGATGAGGGACTCCGTAAAGCTCTCGAGCGCCTTGATGGTCGAGGCGACGTTGGTGCCCTTCGAGTCGTTGTAGTACGTGACGCCGCGCTCCTCGAGGACGCGCTCGATGCGGTGGGCGACGCCCCGGAACGCGCCGATGCCGCGGCGGATGGACTCGGGAGAGAGCCCGGTCCACAGGGCGCACGCGGCGGCGGCCAGCACGTTCTCGACGTTGTGCTGGCCGCGCAGCGGGATCTCGCCGAGCGGGCAGATCTCCTCGACGTGGCCGTTGAGCTTGGCGACGATCCACCCGTCGCGAACGAAGACGCCGTGGTCGAGCGGCGTGAGCCGGCTGAACCAGAGAACGCGCGCGCGGGTCCGGGGGGCGAGCGACGCCGCGACCGGATCGTCGGCGTTCAGCACCGCGCAGTCGGCGGGCGTCTGGTTGGCGAAGATCCTCGACTTGGCCTCGACGTAGCGCTCGAAGGTCTTGTGGCGGTCCAGGTGGTCGGGCGTGACGTTGAGCACCGCCGCCACGCGCGGCCGCAGCAGCTCGGTCGTATCGAGCTGAAAGGACGACGCCTCCGCCACGACGAGGCCGTCTGCCGGGAAGTCGAGGGCGTGGGCGCAGAGCGGCGTGCCGATGTTGCCGCCGACCAGGAGCGGCCGCACGGTGCCGCCGAGGAGCTCGCCCGTCAGCGCCGTCGTGGTCGTCTTGCCGTTGGTGCCCGTGATGGCGATGAGGTCCGCCTCCATGACGCGCCATCCGAGCTCAAGCTCCCCAATGACCGGCACGCCGCGGGCCCGCGCGGCCTCGAGCGCCGGCAGCTCGAGCGGCACGCCGGGGCTCACGACCACGAGGTCGGCGCCCGCGAAGGCCGCCTCCGGGTGCCCGCCCGTCCAGAGCGCGCACCCCAAATGCTCGAGGTCGCGCGCTTCGGCGGAGAGCGATTCGCGGGCTCCCGAGTCCGAAGCGAGCACGCGGCCGCCCAGGCGTCGGATCAGGCGCGCGGCGGCGACGCCGCTCCGCGCGAGGCCCACCACGGCGGTCGTGCGCTCGGCGAGCCACTGCCGGTACGCCGCACCCCGCTCCCCCGCCATGGATTTTCCCTCCACCCGCTCGCCTGTCATCGTGTTCACGCGCCTATCTCAGCTTGAGGGTCGTGAGCGCCAAGAGCGCCAGCATGAAGGACACGATCCAGAAGCGGACGATGATCTTGGGCTCCGGCCACCCCTGCATCTCGTAGTGGTGGTGCAGCGGCGCCATGCGGAAGAAGCGCTTGCCCGTCGCCTTGAAGTAGCCGACCTGGATGATGACGGACACGGCCTCGACCACGTAGATCCCGCCGATGAGCGGCAGTAGGAGCTCCGACTTGGTCAGCACGGCGAGCGTCCCGATCGCCCCGCCCAGCGCCAGCGAGCCCACGTCTCCCATGAAGACCTGGGCCGGGTAGGTGTTGAACCAGAGGAAGCCCAGCGCCGCGCCCACGAGCGCCGCGCAGAAGATGGTCAGCTCGCCGGTGCCCTTGACGTTCAGGATCCGCAGATACTCCGCCAGCCTGAAGTTGCCGGAGAGATACGCAATGATCGCGAAGGCGCCGCCCGCCATCACGATGGGCCCGATCGCGAGGCCGTCGAGGCCGTCCGTCAGGTTGACGGCGTTGGTCCACGCGACAAGCACGAACGCGGCGAAGGGCAGGTACCACCACCCCAGGTCGGGGATGAGGTTCTTGAAAAACGGAAAGATCAGCCGCGTGTTGTAGAGCGGTGGATTCTGTTGCGCGAGGACGAGCAGCGCGACGCCCACGCCGAGCGCGACCACGATCTGCAGCCCCATCTTGTAACGCGGGATCAAGCCGTGATGCGAGCGGCGGACGATCTTGAGGTAGTCGTCGGCGAAACCAATCGCGCCGAATCCAAGCGTGGCCAGCACCGCGATCCAGATATAGGGATTGGCGAGGTCAGCCCATAACAGCGTTGGCACGATCGCCGCCGTCAGGATCAGCAGCCCGCCCATCGTGGGCGTTCCGGCCTTGGCGCGGTGCGACTGCGGGCCTTCCTGCCGGATGATCTGTCCGATCTGAAAGTCGCGCAGCTTGCGTATCAGCCACGGGCCGAAGACGAGGCTGATGAGCAGCGCTGTAAGGCTCGCTGCCGCCGTGCGGAACGTGATGTAACGCGTCACGTTGAGCACGCCAAACATCGGTGAGAGTGGCGGCAGGAGGTAATACAGCATCAGGCGTGCTCCGCCGCGATCCGGTCAGCCACCACGTCGGTGCGCGTACCGCGAGAGCCTTTGACGAGGACGACGTCGCCCGGCTTGATGGATGCCGCCGCGGCAGAGGCCGCCGCTTCGCTGCTCTCGAAATAATTGACAGCGGTCTGCTGCATTCCCGCGTCGATGGCTGCGTCCGCGAGTGCACGCGCAGGTGTGCCGCCAATCGCAAACAACAGATCGACGCCCGCATCCGCCGCGGCGCGGCCCGACTGGCGGTGCAGCTCCGTCGAGTGCTCCCCGAGCTCGAGCATCTCGCCGAGCACCGCCACCTTTCGCGACGCGCGCGTTTCGTTCGCGAGCACCTCGAGCGCCCGCTTGAGCGCGGCGGGACTCGAGTTGTAGGAATCGTCGATGAGCGTGATCCGGTCGCGCAGCCGCCGCACCTCGCCACGTCGATCCGCCGGCGTGAGTCGCGACGCCGCGGCAGCGATGTCCTTGAGCCCGACGCCAAAATCGACGGCGACAGCGGTGGCTGCCAGCACGTTGGCGAGGTTCCCGCGTCCGAGGAGCGGGGTGTGCACATCCATGTCGCCGGCGGGTGTCGTCACGTGCGCGCGCATCCCGTCGAGGCCGAGGTCTTCGACGTCCGTGGCGCGAACCGTTGCGCCCTCGGACGTGCCGAAGGTCAGCGTGCGGCCCGCAAAGCCGGCGGCCCTCGCGATCACGCGTGGGTCGTCGGCGTTGCAGACGAGCACGTGGGCTGGACCGGCGCTCTCGAGGATCTCTGCTTTCGCGTCGGCAATCGCATCGGGCGATTCGAAGAACCCGAGGTGCGCGTCGCCCACGTTGGTCCAGACGCGCACCTCCGGCTCCGCGATGGCGACGAGCGTGCTGATTTCCCCGGGGTGATTCATCCCAAGTTCCATGACGGCGACGTCTGGCTGTTCGCGAAGCTGCATCAGCGACAACGGCAGCCCGATGTGATTGTTCAGATTCCCCTTGTTCTTCACGACGCGATACCGCGCCGACAGAAACTCCGCGATCGTTTCCTTTGTCGTCGTCTTGCCCGCGCTGCCGGTGATCGCGACCACGCGCGTTCCGGACGCCTTCCGCACGGCGTGCGCCAGGTCCTGCAGCGCCTTCGTGGTGTCGTCGACTTCAATGACCGCCGCACCGGCAGGCCCGTAGGCCGGGTCCTGTGGACCCGGCATCCCGCTGCGCTCCACGATCGCGCCCGTGGCCCCTCGGCTCAGCACGTCACCAACGAACTCGTGTCCGTCAAACCGCGCGCCTCGCAGCGCCACGAAAAAATCTCCGGGCCGGAGTGAGCGCGAATCCGTGGTGACATGGCCTACCACCTGATCCGGCTCACCGGACACCATCCGGCCGCCGACCGCGTCGGCGATCCACTTCACCGTGAGACGCAACTCGCTCACCCAACTCGCGACTTCACCCGCCGCGCCTCCAGCGCCTCACGCGCCACCGCGACATCGTCGAACGGCAGCACACGTCCGTTGATCTCCTGGTACTTCTCGTGGCCCTTGCCGGCGATGAGAACAACGTCGCCCGATTCGGCGCTTTCGACGGCACGGGCGATCGCGTCGCGCCGATCGACGATCGTCAGCACCTCGGCGCCGCGCTGCCGCGTTTCCGGCTCCGCGCCTCGCTTGACCTCGTCGATGATCCGGCCGGGATCCTCGCTTCGCGGGTTGTCCGAGGTGACGACGACGACGTCGCTCAGCCGCGCCGCGACCATTCCCATGAGCGGCCGCTTGGTGCGATCGCGATCGCCTCCGGCGCCGAAAACCGTGATCAGCCGCCGGGCCGCCAGCGGCCGGGCGG
>JAUSJX010000172.1 GCA_030647435.1 Candidatus Rokuibacteriota bacterium | reverse complement strand
GTCGAACGGAATCCGGACTACCAGGCCCGACACTCTTGGCGCCTCCGACGGCGCCGGCGCGTCAGCCGCGACCGCCGCCGGAAACGACGGCTCGGGCGCCACCAGCTCGTCCGGCGCCTCGAGGGTCTCTTCGACCACGGGCGCGGCGGCCGGTTCGACGAAGAGCTCCGAGAGCGCCTGCCTGAAATCAGGAACGTTGGCAAGGGGCAGATCATCGCCCCCGGCGACAGGCGCGTCGGCGGGAGCCGTGTCAGGAGCGGCGCCATTGACTCCCGACAGCGGGGCCGCGTGCACGACGGGGTCATTCGAGACGACCTCCGGCGGGACGACGACCTGGGGCTCTGCCGGCGCGGGCGGAGGCTCTGCCAGCGCGGGGGCGGCGACGGCCATCGCGGGCAGCACGCTCACGGCCTGGGCGACCGCGGCGGACGCCGCGGACTCGTGCTCGGATCCGGCCGAGACCCGCGCCCAGGCCTGGCGGTCCTTGGACGGAATGATCTCGGGAGCCTGCCGCGGCTGCTTCGTCGCCCCCGCCCGGGGCGGAGTCGCGCCCGCCTGGGGACGAGGGGCCGCTGCCCGAGGAGCGAGCGCCCCGAGGAACGGCAAGGTCATGACCAGCGAGCCGACCATGGCAAGGACGAGGGCCGGAGGAAAGCCCCACAGCGCCGGCGCCAGCGCCTGCTCGAAGGAGATGAAACCGACCCTCGCGTAGAGCCACGCCGTCGCGAGAGCGATGCCCACGTGCAGGACGGCCAAGGTGAAGAATCCGGCTAACCAGCCGCCTATCCGCATGCGCGGGACGCAGAGCGGCAGCACCAGCCCGTAGACGAGGGCGGGCGCCGCCACGGCCGCCCACCACGGCAGCTGCAGCTTCACGGCGGGATTCACCACGTAGAGCGCCGTCGACGAGGCGAGCGCGAGGCAGAACACGGCGATGGCGGCGAGCCACGCCCAGGGCTTCTTGAGGTTGGAGATGCCGACGGATGTCGCCATCAGATGGACCGGAGCAGCTCCGGCAGGGCCCTCTTGACGTAGTAGCGGACCTTGCCGAGCGCGGTCGGGTCGCGCAGCACGACCGCGAGGATGGCCGAGGGCCCGGCGCCGTGCAGCAGGACCATGCCGGCCTCGTAATCGAGGATCATGCTCGAGAGCGCGCCCTGTCCCATCTCGCGCCCGATGCCCTCCGAGGACTCTGCCAGGCACGCGGCCAGGGCGCCGGCAACCTCGGCGCCGACCCCGAGCTCGCCGGCGGTCTCGATGAGGAAGCCCTCGCGGTCCACGAGGGCCGCCAGCCGCACGCCGGGCATGGTCGCCAGCTGCAGCAGGTTCGCCTTGAGGTCGGGGAGGACAACAATTTCGTCGCCGGCGGACGCCGGCAGGCCGGCCGGCGCCGCGGCGCTCCGAGAGCGGGCGGCCAGGAGCTCGTCCACTTTGCGCGCGAGGTCGTCGGCCGTAAACGGCTTCCGCAGGACGTCGCTACAGCGGACCTGCGCCGCCCGGTCGAGGACGGCGCTGTTGACGATACCGGAGATGAGGAGCACGGGCGTTTCAGAGAGCGTCGGGTGCGTGCGCACGAACTCGCAGATGCGGTAGCCGTCCACGTCCGGCATGACGACGTCGCAGACGACGATGTCGGGCATAGCGCTGCCGATGCGCTCCATGGCGTCGGCGCCCGACGAGGCGGAGAGCACCTCGAACCCCTTCATCTCGAGCGCGCGCTCGACCATCTTGCGCACCGAGAGGCTGTCGTCCACGACCAGCACGCGGGCCATAGGCTATGTTCTCGGCGGCGGGGGCGGCACGCCGGCGGCGGCGCGGCCCTCGTCGATCTCGGAGGCGATGCTGAGGAGCAGCTGGTCCACGCTCTTCTGGATCGTGCGCGGCCCCGAGCCGGCGGGCAGGTCGGCCGAAGGCTTGAAGCGGAAGGTGCCCTCGGGGTCGGACTGGGCGGCTGAGACCATGGCCGCGAAGGCGCTCTCTCCGGTGCGCGAGGCGAACTCGGCGTGGACGACGCGCCCGGAGTCGAAGAGCAGCGAGCCCTCGCCCGCCGTCAGCTCCAGCGAGAGCCGGCCCGTCTTGCCACCGAGGGCGATGGCCTGGGTGACCTCGGTCAGGTCGAGCACGCCGAACGAGCCCTCGAAAGTCCGCGTCCCGGCCTCCGCGCGGGGCACCGTCACCCGCGGCGGAAGCGGCGGCGGCGGCAGCAGCCCAGGCTCCGACTGAGGCGCGACATGGCGCAGGAGCTTCGAGATCCGGTCGAGCACGGTGGAGACGACGAAGTCGCCGGCCACCAGCATGTCCACCCCGGCCTGGGCGACGGCCCACGGCGTCGGGCGCGTGGGCCCGGACAGCAAGAGGAACGGAATGTCGTGGGTCGTCGGGTCGCTCCGGATGATGGAGCAGAACTCGACGCCGTCCATGTCCTCGGTCCGGTTGCCGCTCACGATGAGGTCCGGGCGGTCGCGCTCGAGCGTCGTGAGCGCGAAGGAGGCGCTCGTCGCCGACGTAACCTGGTAGGCCGCCGTCGTGAGCGCCGCCCTGAGGGCCTGGAGCTTCGCCGGGTCGGCATCCACGATGAGGACCTTGGCGGTGGGCCGGGCGTCGCTCACGACCTGGCCTCCGTGGGCTCGAACCCGGCGCCGCGCGCCGTCAGCGACACGATGAGACGGACGAAGGCGCCCTCGTCCACGGGCTTGGTGACGTAGTGCGCGATACCGAGGCGCCGGGCCAGGTTGACGTGCTTGGCACCGGCGCGCGTGGTCAGCACCACGACGGGCAGCGCCCGTGTCGAGGCGCGCGCCCGCAGATCCTCGATCAGCTCGTAGCCGCTGATGCGCGGCATCTCGAGGTCGGTGATGACCGCGTCCACCACCGTGTCGCCGAGCCGCCGGAGCGCCTCGGCGCCGTCGTTGGCCGTGATGACCTCGAAGCCCGCCTTCTCGAGCATCTGGCCCACGAACTTCCGGATGCTGATCGAGTCGTCCACGAGGAGAATGCGCCGCGCCTGGGTCCCGGCGCGCCCCTGCCCTGCCCCGCGCCCACGAGCGTCGGCCACGACCCGGCCCGCCTGCCGCGAGGCCTCCGCCGTCTCCGCCAGTCGCGACGGGTCCATCAGCAGGATGACCCGCCCGGTGCCGGAGATCGTCGCGCCCGCGAACGGCCCGACGCGCTCGAGGAGCCCGCCGAGGCTCTTGATGACGACGTCCTCTTTGCCGACGAGCTCGTCCACGGCGACGGCGAGCGGGCGCACGCCCGAGCGGAAGACCAGGACGGGCTGCCGCGCCGGGGGGCGGCCGGCGGGCAGCGCGAGGACTCGGTCGAGGCGGATCAGCTCCACCGCCTCCCCCTCGACCACGACGCGCTCGCGGTCTCCCGCCTGCTCGATCTCCGCGGGGCGCACCTGCACGATGCTGCGGATGGCGTTCATCGGCACCGCGAAGGTCTCGCCGCCCGACCGGACCAGGAGCGCGTCGGAGATGACGACCGTCAGAGGCAGCTTGATCGTGATGCGCGTGCCCGCGCCGGGCTCGGCCTGGAGATCAATCTCGCCATGGAGCCGGCTGACGTTGGTGCGGACCACGTCCATGCCGACGCCCCGCCCCGAGGTGGCGGTCACCTCGCCGGCCGTGCTGAACCCGGGCAGGAAGACCAGGGTGAGCGCCTCGCGGTCGCCGAGCGCGTGAGCCGCCTCGGGCGACAGGAAGCCCTGGCGCACGGCCCGCTCGCGCAGCAGAACGGGATCCATCCCCCGCCCATCGTCGGCGACCTGGACGTGGACGAAGCTGCCCTGGTGGAAGGCCGAGAGCGACACCGTCGCGCGCGCGGGCTTTCCCGCCGCGCGTCGCTCCTCGTCGGTCTCGATGCCGTGGTCGATGGCGTTCCGCACGAGGTGAAGCAGCGGGTCCGCGATCTGCTCGATGACGGCGTTGTCCACCTCGACGGCCTCGCCGGAGAGCTGGAGCGCGACGCTCTTGCCGACCGCGCGCGCGGCCTCGCGGGCCGGCCGGGTGAAGCGAGCGAAGAGCCGCCCGATCGGCACCATGCGGGCGCGCGTCACTTCGGATCGCAGGCTGCCCGTCAGCCGCTGGACCTGCGCCGTGTCCTCCCCGACGCTCCGGATGAGCCCCGTCAGCTGGGCCTGGATCTCCGAGATGTCGGCCGAGATCTCGTCCACGCTCCGGGCGAAGATGTTGAAGTCGTCGTACCGGTCGAACTCGAGCTCGGCAAAGAGCTTGGACAGCGGCTCGGTGGCGCCGGCGTTGTCGGCCGCCTGCCGGCCCTCACCGCCCGCCTCGCCGCCCGCGCCCGCCGGCGGCAGCTGGGTGTAGCGGTGCTTCTCCTCGAAGTCGCGCACCGTCTGCGCCATCCTCCCACGGCTGAAGGCCAAGAGCTCGTTGACGCGCTCGATCTGGGCGAAGCGCTGGTCGAGACGGCTTCGCGCGATGACAAGCTCGCCGACCAGGTTCATCAGCGAATCGAGCCGGTCGAGGTTGACGCGGATGCTGGGCCGTCCCTCCTGGGACTCGCGCCCGCGCCGCTCAGCGACCGCGGGCGCCGGGACCGCGGGCGCGGGCGGCACGAAGCGCGGGCGCGGGAGCGCGGGCGCGACGTGAGCGATCCCCGCGGGCTCGGCCGCCATCGGCTCTTCCTCCAGCTCTGCCCCATGGACGGGCTCAGCCTCGAGCGGGGCTGGAGCGGGCCGCAGGGCGTCGAGCGTGTCGAGCGTGCGCTGGACGACGGCGCGCACGCTCGGCGAGATCACGGACGCGCTGCCGAGGAGCAGCCGGAGCGCATCCACACCACCGAAAACCGCCTCAATAACGACAGGCGAGAGGGAGAGCCGGCCGTCGCGCACACCTTCGAGGAGATCCTCGATGCGGTGGGCGACGTCACCCACGGGCGCGCAGCCGACCGTGTACGCCGCGCCCTTGAGCGTATGGACGGCGCGGAAGAGGCTCGCGACCTCGTCCTGCGCGGGGGAGGTGGACTGCTCCAGCGCCAGGAGCGAGCGGGTCATCACCTCGAGGTGCTCTGCCGCCTCGGGAGCGAAGTACGGCACCGACTCCGCGTGCTCAGCGAAGAAGCGCTCGAGCTCGCGCAGCAGGCCGTCCGCCACGGCCTCCTCGAGAGGGACTGCGGGCGCCTCGGGCATCGCTGAGGCCGCCGCCGGAGAGAGGGCCGCCGCCGGAGAGACAGCCGAAGGACCGGAAGAAGCCCCACGGCCGCCTTGCGGCGCGTGCTCGGTCACCACCATGGGTTCATCGGGGGGTTCATCGTGTGACGGCGGCGGGGGTGGCGGCGGAGACGCAGGGAGAGGATCGAGCCTCGCGGCGGGCCCGGGCTCGGCGAGGCGGACGGGCGGGGGCGTCGGCTCGGGGGCAGCCGGAGGCGAAAACAGCTCCGGATGACGAGCACGAAGACGGACGACGGCGTCCACGTCCTCCCGCCCGTCGTCGCCGATCGTCTCGAGCATGCGCTTGATCGTGGCGACCACCTCGGCCAGCACCTCGACTGGACGCGGCCTCTCGCCGTCGGGCGCGGCGGGCAGCCCCTCGATCACCTCCTCCAATACCAGCGCCACGGCAGAGACCACCGGGTAGCCGTGAAGCGCGGCCGCGCCCTTGAGGCGGTGGGCGACGATCACGAGGGGATCGAGGACCCCCGAGGAGACCGGCTCGCCGGCCGCCAGACGACGGACCCCCTCCTCGACGGCGGCCACGGTGTCCCAGGCCTCCATCAGGAAGATGCTGAGGATGAACTCGCTGTCCTGGTCTTCAATCATCCTGGCTAGATAGGAGCAAGATCCGGGCCATTCGCGGGCCCTAGGCCGCCAGCTTGAACCGCGCCAGGCTGGCGGTGAGCTCCTCGGCAAGCCGGGCGAGCTCGTCCACGGTACGGCGGGCCTCGAGCACGCTCCGTTCCGTCTGGGCCGCCACGGCCTGGATGGACTGCATGGCCTGGGCGACGCTCTCCGCCCCGCGCACCTGCTGCTGCGTCGCCTGGGAGATGTCTTGGGCCAGCTCGGCCGAGCGGTGGGAGACGTCGGCGATGGCCTTGAGGCTCTCGCCCGCCTGCACCGTCATCCGGTAGCCGGACTCGACCTCCTGCGTGCCCTGCTCCATGACCACGATGGCTTCCTGCGTGTCGCTCTGGACGTTCTTGATCAGGACCCCGATGTCCTTGGTCGCCCTGGCCGAGCGCTCCGCGAGCTTGCGCACCTCGTCCGCGACCACGGCGAATCGGAGCCCCGCCTCGCCCGCGCCCGCGGCCTCGATGGCCGCGTTGAGCGCGACCAGGTTGGTCTGCGAGGCGATGTCCTCGATGGTGTTCACGATCTCGGAGATCTCGAGCGAGCGGTCGCCGAGGCTCTTGATCTTCTTCGAGATGGACTGCACCTCGCTGCGGATCCGCTGCATGCCCTGCAGGCTGTCGCGCACGGCGATGTCGCCCTTCTGGGCGGCGTCGAGCGCCTCGCGCGCCGCCTGCGCCGACCCGCGCGCGCTCTCGGCCACCTGGCGGACGGACTGCGTCAGCGCCTCGACGGACGCCGCGACCTGGCCCGCTTCTCGCGCCTGGGCCTGCGCGCCCTGGGCCATGCGCCCGGTCGAGTCGGTCATCTGGTTGGCGCTGACCGAGACCTGCATGGCCGCCACGCGCACGTCGGCAATGATGGCGCCGATCTCGGCGACCATGAGGTTGATGGCGTCGACCACGTTGCCGAGCACGTCGGAGGTGACGTCGCCGCGCTTGGTCAGATCGCCCTGGGAGATCTCCATGGCCGTGTCGAGGAACTGGATGATGCTCTCCTGCAGCTCCTCGCGGCGTCGGCGTTCGTCGTCGCGCTCCGTCTCGGTCTGAACCTGCGAGCGGAGGCGCACGACGGCGTCGTTGAACGTCTGCGCCAGCTCGCCGATCTCGTCCCGGGAGGTGACCGGGACGGTCTCGCTGAGGTCGCCCCGGCCCACCCGCTGGGCCGCCGCCACGAGCAGCGTGATGGGGCGCGTGATGCGCCGCGCGAGCAATACGCCGCCGAGCAGAGCCAGGGCGGCCACGCCGCCGAAGAGCAGCAGCAGCTGACGTCCGGAGGCGGCCGCGGCCTGGTTGATGATGGACCGGTCCATGCCGACCCGCACGGTCCCGAGCTTGCCGGCGGCCATGGGCACGCCGATGTCGATGATCTCGCGCGTGATCTTCCGGACCGGGTCCTGGTACTCGATGTTCCGCTCCTGGCGGGGGGCGTCACCCGGCACGATGTTCTTGTCCACGATGTCGGCGGGCACCGAAGGCGAGAAGGTGTGGGCGATGAACCTCTTCTGCGGGTCGTACACCATGACGTAGGCGACGCCGCGGATTCTCGCGAACTCGTCCACGAGCGACTGGACGGAGGACGCGTCGCGCGTCGAGATCAGGTCCACGCCGGATGAGGCCAGGCTCGAGGCGATGGCCTCGCCCTTGGACGTGAACTCCTCGGTCATGCTGGTCCTGAGGGAGCGCGCGGAGACGTACCACGTGACGGCGGCCAGAGGTACCAGCGCCGCCACGAGGAAGAGGACGATCTTGCCGAGGAGGCCCAACCCGAGCCGCCGGCGCTCGGGCGACGGCGTAGCCTGCTCCCCTTCCTGCGCTTCCGTTCGCCGTCTCATGGGGATCTCCTGTGGGCTCACGCCCGAACGGCTGCGGTCCAATCGGTCACGGGCACCCAGCGCCCGCCTTCGACGCGGGTAAAGTGCACACTGTCCAGCCCCTGGTGGCGCTCGGCGCTGAAGGTGAGCGGCGCGCCGATGCCCAGGTCGAGGTTGCGCAGGGACTCGAGCGCCTGGCGGAGGCTCGCGCGCGTCGGGTTGGCTCCGGCACGGCGCAGCCCCTCTACGACCACCTTGGCATTGATAAAGCCCTCCAGGCTGATGGAGCTGTAGCGCTGCGGCGCGTACGTCTTGTCCCGGAGCGCCTCGGGCAGGACCGGATTGTGCTTGTCCATGAGCGCCCGGTACTCGGCGACGCCCGGCAGGCCGGCATCGTCGTAGCTCGGCACCACCTGCGAGTTGACGAGCGCGCGCGTGTAGTCGCGGCCCGCCGTCTTGCCCTGCTTGAGGAGCAGCGCCAGCATCGCGTCGGAGCCGACGAACGAGACGTTCGAGATGGGCACGGTCCAGCCCACGTCACGCGCGGCGCGGACGAAGGCGCCGCAGCCCTGATAGGCGCCCGTGCACAGGACGACGTCGCAGCCCGCCTGGCGGAGCACGGAGACCGCCGGGCCCATGTCCTCCTCGAACTTCGCTCCGCGGACGTACGTCGCCTCGGCCACGATCCTGGACCCGCGCTGCGCGAGCGCGCGTTCCGCGCCGTCGGTGCCGCTGCGGCCGTACGCGTCGATCTGGTAGTAGACGCCGAACTTGCGCGCGCCGAGCGCCCAGAAGCGCTCGACGAGGGCCGCCATCTCCTGGCGATAGGAGGCGCGGACGTTGAAGACGAAGTCGACGTAGGGCGCCTCGCGCTGCGGCTGGGCGCCGGTGAAGTTGGCGATCAGGATCGCGTCGCCGTAGCGCTTGATGATGGGCAGGGCCCGCGTCAAGGTCGGCGTGCCGACGTAGTTGGAGAGAAAGAACACCGGGTCCTGCTCCATGAGCTGAATCGTGTTTCGGACGCACGGGTCCGGCTGGTAGTCGTCGTCCAGCGCGATGACCGCGAGCTGGCGCCCGTTGACGCCGCCGCGGGCGTTCAGCTCGGTGTAGTACGCGGCGGCGCCGCGCCAGAGCTCGGTGCCGAGGCCCGCCTGGGTGCCCTTGAACGCGGCGGACATCCCGATCTTGACGTCACGGGCGCTCACGCCGGGGGCGCTGGCGGTCGGCGGCTCGGGCGGCCCTGCGGCCGGCCGAGCGCCCCGCCGCGGAACCGGGGCGACCTGCGCCCATACCCTGCCGCCGGGACCGAGCACCCACCCGCCCGTCACGATGCCGCCCCCGGCGATGCTGCCCGCGGCGAT
>JAUSJX010000171.1 GCA_030647435.1 Candidatus Rokuibacteriota bacterium | reverse complement strand
GGCCACCTGTACGTTCACTTTCGTTACGGCCCGGGGACTCACTCACCATCCTTTCGATGGCTTTGTCGATGGGCTTCAGGGTCTCGGTTTCCCTCCACCCTGCCATCCAAGTTACGGGGCTCTGGCTCTTACCCCGGCGGGACTGCCTCCCGCTGAACACGTCAGCTTTCTCTGGACGCACGGTTGATGACCAGCTCGAACTTCGTGGGCTGCTCGATGGGAAGGTTTCCGGGCTTGGCCCCTCTGAGAATCTTGTCGACTAAAAAGGCCTCACGGCGCCGCACCTCAGAATCATATACACCATAAGACATGAGGCCCCCTTGCTCTGGATGCAGTTGGAATTCATAGATCGTGGCGATCCGGTGCTTGGCGGCGAGAGCGATGATGTCCTTTCTGTACAAGAGCAAGAAGAGCGACGCCATTGCTAAAAGCCCTTGGTCGCCTTTCTTAGTCATGTCGCGGAAGGCGGGGGCGAGGTCCGCCGGTTGGTGCACGATGATGGGATGAAGCTCTATGCCCAAGGTTCGGGCCGCGACCGCGGCCTGTTGGACGTAGCGAGCGAGTAGCTGGGGGAGTGCGGCGTTAGTGACATCCTCCCCAAGGAACGCGACCCTTGAAAGATTCGGTACGAGCGCTTTGAGAAGCTCGAGTCGCTTCGAGATGAGATCGTCCGAAAGAATCTGCACACCCGTGATATTACCGCCAGGCCTTGCGAGGTTTGCGACGAGCCCTGCGGCGACGAGATCACCGCCGGCGTTCTGGATCACGATGGGGATGGTCTTCGTTTCCATCTGGGCGGTGTTTGCCATGCCGGTGCCGAAAACGACGAGTACGTCGACCTGAAGGCGCACCAGGTCGGCGACGGCTGCGCGAAGCTGATCAGCTGACTCACCCCGCCGCCGCTCGACAAACAGGTTTTAGCCTTCGACCCAGCCGAACTCTTTCATCCCCATCCAGAACGGATTCGTCGCTGCCGCTTTCGCTATCTCATCCCGGCTCGGAGCTCGACTAGCTGGACCGAAAATCAGATATCCTACGCGAGCAATCTTCCCTGGATTCTGGGCCTCGGCGGCGAGCGGCGCAACAAGGAGAACCGCCCCAGTGCCAGCAAGAAACGTGCGGCGGTCTATCAATGGGTCCTCCCGCTCAGTTCAGCCACCCATGTCGCCGTAGGCGAGACTCCTCGGCCAGGAGCCACTCGAGGTGCTGTCGTATCTCAGGCCAGTCTTCAGCCGTCCAGCGCATCGTGAGCGCCACCCGGATCAGCACCCGCACCTTGAGCTAGGGTTGGTAACAAGCTGTCTGGGCATCTGGAGCGATCAGATGAGGGACGTGGGGCAATCGGGTCGGGTCCATGCCGGAGCCCTCCTTACAGGCTGGGCGGAAGTCTAACAGAGGAAGCTGGGGTCAGGTCTTGCAATCCGACATCGGGCCTTGGAAACTCGCCGCTCGCGGCGGTGGAGCCAAGCGGGAAATGTATGATTGCAAGACCTGACCCCGATCTCGTCCAGCTGCATCCGCCCTGCGCAGCGCGGTGGAGCGCGCCAATCCCCAGAAAGCGATACAGCGTAGGAACAACCGCTGCTAGGGCGACCCGCCGAGGGAGCGGAGGAAGGCCTCGACTTCCGCGCGGCCGGGCAGCGAGTCCTGCGCCCCGCGCTTGGTGCACGCGAGCGCGGCCGCGGCGTTGGCGAGCGGGATAGCCTGCTCGAGGGTGCCGCCCGCCGCGAGCCCCACCGCCAGCGCCCCGTTGAAGGCATCTCCCGCCGCCGTCGTGTCCACCGCCTCCACGGGGAAGGCGGGAAAGTGCGCGGCACCGTCGCCGGCGCAGGCCAGGACGCCCCGCTCGCCCAGCGTCACCAGCACCGCCCCCGCCCCCGAGGCGAGCAGGCGGCCCGCGGCCGCGCGCGCGGACTCGAGCGAGTCCACGGCCAGGTCCGTGAGATGCGCCGCTTCGTGCTCGTTGGGGGTGAGGAAGTCCACGAGGGCGAGGATCTCGGAGTCGAGCGGCTGAACCGGCGCGGGATTGAGGATGGTCGTGACGTCATGGCGCCGCGCTTCCCCGAGAGCCCAGCGGACCACCGGCAGCGGCGTCTCGAGCTGGCACGCGACGACGTCCGCCCATGCGATGCTCTCGACGTAGGGCGCGACCATCTCCACGGTGAGGCGGTGGTTGGCGCCGGGCGCGACCGCGATCTGGTTGCGCCCCTGCGCGTCCACCATGATGAGCGCGATGCCGGTGGCGGCCTCGCGCGACGTCAAGAGACCGTCAACGCCGATGCCGGCAGCCGCCAAGCTTTCCCTGATGCGCCTGCCGTCGGCGTCGTCCCCCACGCAGCCGATCATCCTCACCTCGCCGCCCAGTCGCCGCGCCGCCACTGCCTGATTGGCGCCCTTGCCGCCCAGGTTGACGAGCAGCGTGCCGCCGGAGACCGTCTCGCCCGGAGACGGCAGGCGTGGCAGCGCCACGGTGTAGTCCACGTTCGCCGAGCCGATCACGCAGATGCGCGACACACCCGCTCCAGGAAGAGCTGCAGAAAGCGCGGGGCGTCCACGTCCAGGGCGGCGCGGCACGTGGGCGCGGGCCTGTCGCGGTGCGGCCGCCTGTCCGCCACGGTCATCCCCCGCGTCAGGCGTCCCTCGCACTCGACGGCGACGTGAAGCGGCTCGAGCGTGACGAGGCTCGGGTCCATCGCCACGCCGACAGCGAGCGGGTCGTGGAGCGCCATGCCGCCATCCCCACGCTGCGTCTCGAAGTCGAAGCCGTGGGCGGTGAAGTCCTCGATGAAGCGCGCCGTGCTGCCGCCGTGGCGCCCAAGCGCGGCGCGGAGATCGGCCCGGGTCAGCACCACTCGGCGCGTCACGTCGAGGGGCACGAGCTCGATCGGCAGCCCGGAGGCGAAGACTAGAGCCGCGGCTTCGGGGTCCACGTGCATGTTGAACTCGGCGGCCGCCGTGACATTGCCCGGTACCGCCACGGCCCCGCCCATCACGACGATCCGGGCCGCCTGGGCCAGGCGCCTAGGGTCACGCCGGAGCGCCAGGGCAACATTGGTCAGGGGCCCCAGGGCGACGACCACGAGGCGCCCCGCGAAGCGATCCGCCGTCTCGAGAATCAAATCCGCCCCGTCGAGCATCTGAAGCGTATGGGACGGCTCGGGGTATCGCGGTCGTCCGTCGGGTTCCCACAATCCGCCGAGGTTGCCGAGGCCGTCCTCACCGTGGACGTGAGCTGCTGTCAGAAGCGGGCCGACGAGCGGGGCGGTGGCGCCCCGCGCCACACGGGGGCGGCGCCCGGGGCGCGCAACGTCCCAAGGGCGTGCCACATCAAGGACGCGGAAGACGTTGGCGGTGGCGAGGTCGACCTCGACATTGCCCGCCACCGTGGTGATGGCCTCCACGGAAACCTCCGGCGAGCCGAGAGCCAGGAGGATGGCGAGAGCGTCGTCGATGCCGGGATCGGTGTCGATGAGGATGGGAGTGGTCAATTGACACCCCGGGCGCGGCTCCGTATCATAAGCACCGGCGGTTATCACAACGAACGAAGGAGGGCCGGATGAACATCCTGATCACGTATTGCGGGGAGTGAAACTTCCTCCCCCAGGCCTCCAGTTTGCAGGCCGCCATCAAGACCAAGTACGGCATCACCGCCGAGCTCAAGGAGAGCGGGGGCGGCGTCTTCTTCGTGGACGTCGACGGCAAGCGCGTCTGGGACAACCTGGTCACCTACCGGTTCCCCGAGGACGCTGAGGTCTTCGCCGAGATCGACAAGCTCAAGACGTAGCGGCCCCTCGCTCCAACGATTCCCTGAACGCCGGGTGGGCGACGCGGCACAGCTCCCGCGCCCTCCCGGCGTCGCTTTTTCCGCGGAGCGAAGCCGCCCCCCACTCGGTCACCACGTAGTCCGCGATGAAGCGCGGCGTCGTCACCCGCGCCCCCGCCGGCAAGCGCGCCACGATCCGGGACACCGTGCCCTGGCGCCCCGTGGACGGCAGCGCGATGACCGATCGCCCACCCGTCGCCTGCCGAGCCCCCAGGACGAAATCGAACTGCCCGCCGATGCCCGTAACCTGCCGCCCCTCCACGCTCTCGGCATTGACTTGCCCCAGGAGATCCACCTCGATGGCCGAGTTGATCGAGACGAAGTCGCCGAGGGTCCCGACCACGCGCGGGTCGTGGACGATGTCGGACGGCTCCATGTTGAGCATGGGATTGTCGTGGGCCCAGCGGAAGAGCCGCTCCGTGCCCATGATCTCGCCGACGTCCATGCGCCCGCGGTGGAGCCGCTTCCGGGAGTTGTTGATCACGCCCGATTCGATCAGCGGCAGCATGTGGTCCACCAGCAGCGAGTGGACGCCGAGGTCGCGTTTCCCCGAGAGCGCCTCCATCACCGCCTGGGGGATCGAGCCCACCCCCACCTGCACCGTGGATCCGTCGGGGACGAGGTCGGCAACCTGTTCCGCGATCCTGCGCTCGACGTCGCCGACGGGCGTGGGCGGGTACTCCGCCAGTGGGTGCTCGGCCTCCGCCCAGCAATCGATCTGGGAGCGGTGAAGAAATGCGTTCCCGAGCGTTCTGGGCATCCGGGGATTGACCTGGGCGATCACCAGCGGGGCGCGCCGGGCCGCGACGAGCGAGTAGCTGACGGAGACGCCGAGCGAGAGGTAGCCCGCGCCGTCGCCCACACCGTCGGGAGGCGCGCAGTGGACGACCACGGCGTCGGGCGCCCACGCGCCCCCCTCGGCGAAGACGCTGACCGTGTCGAAGTACCGGATGGGGACGAAATCCACGTCGCCTCGCGCTTGGGCCTGCGCGAGCTTCGGCGAGTGGTGCCACGTCGCGAACCGCAGCTTGCCCGCGTACTCGGGCGCGGCGAACGGGTAGTCGTCGAGGCGCAAGCCCCCCATGAGCGTCAGCGGAGCGAGACGATCCGCCTGGCGGAGGATCTCCGCGAGCAGCGCCGTCGGATCACCGCACCCTGCCGGGAGCAGCACTTTCATGCCCGGGCGGAGGCGACCCACGGCATCGGCCAGCGCGACCTTCTCGAAGGGACGGGACATGAGGCGCGGGTAGTATAATCGCGCCCGAACACAGCGCACAATCCGAGAGACCCGAGGCCGAGAGTCCCGAGGAGAGATCCATGGCCAAGCTCGTGCAGCCCGTCAACCCGCCCAGCCTCGCCAAGCCCGCCGGCTACTCCCACGGGATCGAAGTCCAGGGCGGCAAGACGCTCTACGTCGCCGGGCAGGTCGCCCTCGACAAGGACGGCAAGCTCGTCGGGCCGGGCGACATCGTGGCGCAGTTCAGGCAGATCTGCCAGAACCTCAAGGCTGTGCTGCTGGCGCGCGCGGGCCAGCTCAACGACGTCGTGAAGCTCACCATCTTCGTCCTCGACAAGTCGGCGTACAAGGCGCGCGCCAAGGAGATCGGCCCCGTCTACCGCGAGTTCTTCGGCCGGCACTACCCCGCCATGACGTTCCTCGAGGTCAAGGGCCTCTACGACGACGACCAGGGCTGCCTCATCGAGATCGAGGCCGTGGCCGTGGTGGACTGACGAGACGCCCATGCCCATCCCCCGCCAGTGGGTCACCACGGCCTTCACCTTCGACGGCTACCGGATCGCCGCCAACCGTGGTGTGGTCCGGGGCATCACGGTGCGCTCCCGCAACATCCTCGTCAACTTCGGCGCCATGATCCAGACGCTCTTCGGCGGCAACATCACGCTGTACACGGAGCTGTGCGAGCGGGCGCGCGAGGAAGCCTTCCAGCTCATGCTCGAGCACGCCGCGGCCGCGGGCGCCAACGCCATCATCGGCATGCGCTACGACGCCAACGACGTGGCGCCGGGCGTGACCGAGGTCCTGGCGTACGGCACGGCGGTCGTCATCGAGCCTCCGCCGCCCCCGCGCTAGATGCTGCGGACCAAGCGCGTCTACGACAAGCCTCTGCGGGCCGACGGGACGCGCGTGCTCGTGATGCGGCTCTGGCCGCGCGGCATCAAGGGGAAAGCCGTCGATCTATGGCTGAAAGACCTTGGCGCCGAGGTCACCAATCTCCGCGCCTTCAAGGCGGGGCGCATCGGCTGGCCCGAGATGCGGCGCCGCTACGTGGCCGGCCTCAAGCGCGAGCCGGCGGCCTCCGCGCTCGGGCGCCTCCGGGCGATGGTGAAGCGGGGCCGCGTCACCGTCCTCTGCTCCTGCGAGGACGAGAAGCGCTGCCACAGGAGCCTGCTCCGCGCCGCCCTCGGCGTTCTTCTGATCGTCGGCCTCCTCGCGCCGCCGGTCTTGGCCGAGCACGAGGCGCAGTACCGCTACACCGTGCTGGGCTATGTCAAGGACGCCGCCGGCAGGCCGCGGAAGGGGGTCGGGCTCGAGGTCACCCGCCAGAAGACGGGACTGTCCTACAAGGGCGAGACCGACGCCGCCGGGCTCTACGTCATCGTCACCCGCCTGGCCGACGAGAGCCGCGGCGAGGGGCTGCTGGTCCGCGCGGGACCGGCCAGCCTGCGGATCACCGCCCGCCTCGACCCGGCAGACCACAAGAGCGAGCGGGGCACGCGGGTGGACTTCACGGGCGGCAAGGCGACCGAGCGCCCGAAGCTCTTCACCGCGACCCTCAAGCAATTCCTGAGCAAGTGATGGACAAGCCCGACCCGTTCTACGCCCTGGTGAGGCTGGTCGGGCGCTTCTGGGTGTGGTTCCTCTTCCGCTCCGTGGACGTGCGCAACGCGGCTGGCGTGCCGCACCGGGGCCCGGTGCTCCTGTGCATCAATCACCCCAACAACCTGATCGACTCGCTGCTCGTGGGGGCGGTCGTCGACCGAAAGGTGCACTACCTGGCGACGGCGGCGCTGTTCAGAAACCCGATCATGGCGCGCTTCCTCAAGGCCGTCGGCGCCATCCCCGTCTACCGGCGCCAGGACGACCCCGACAAGATGGACAAGAACGTCTCGACCTTCGAAGCCTGCGTCACGACGCTCGCCGCCGGCGGCCTCATCGGCATCTATCCCGAGGGCACGACCCACGCCGAGTCCCGCGTCCAACGGATCAAGACCGGGGCGGCGCGCATTGCCCTCGACTACGAGTCGCGGCGGCGGAACGGTGCGCCCGGCGAGCCCCTCGTCCTGATCCCGACGGGCCTCGCCTTCGACGCGCGGAAGTCCTTCGGGGGGAGGGTGCGCGTCGCCTTCGGCGAGCCCCTGGCGCTGGCGCCCTATCTCGATCTCTACGTCCAGGACCCGCTGAAGGCCGTGGACGAGCTGACCACGGCTATCCAGTGGACCATGGAGGCGCAGATCGTCCACGTGGAGCGGTTCGAGCACGCCGCGCTGGTCCGCGAGGTCGAGGGTCTCTACCGCGACCAGCTCGTGGTCGAGCTCCAGGAGGAGCGCGGCTTCTCCACGGGGCAGATCGACACCGTCCGCCTCTCCCGCTCCATCGCGGACGCCGCGGCCTACTTCGAGACGCACGCGCCGGAGCGGCTCGAGGAGCTCCGCGAGCACATCGAGCGCTACCGCGCCACGCTGGCGGCCTACGCGATCAAGGACCAGGCCGTGCGTGAGCGCCTCTCGCGCCGCCCGGCGCGCCGGCGCCTGCAGCGCGGGTGGAAGGCCGCCGTCGGGCTGCCGGTCTTCGCCTACGGGGCGCTGACCAGCGGGTTGCCGTACCTCGTGCCGCGCTGGATCGCCCGGCGCACGGCGACCAAGGAAACCAACTACGCCACGACGCGGCTCCTCGTCAGCGTGTTCGCCCTGCCGCTCTTCTGGGGCCTCGAGACGTGGCTCGTCTGGCGCGTCGGCGGCGCGCTCTGGGCGCTGGCCTTTCTCCTCTCCCTTCCGGTGACCAGCATCCTCGCGTACCATTACCTGAGAGGCCTCGGCGGCTTCCGGGCTCAGCTGGGCTTCGGGCTCCTCGCGCTGACGCGTCACCAGACGGCCACGCGGGTCCTCGCCGAGCGCCGGCAGATCATCGCGCTGCTCGAGCGCGCGAAGAACGACTACCTCGCGGCCACGAAAGGATCGAGCTTTTGAGCATCCACCTCCTCGAAGAGATCTCGAGCCCGGCGCTCGACGCGCTGCCGCGCGAGAGCACCGTGGTCATCCTGACCGCGAGCCCGCTCGAGACTCACGGCCCTCACCTGCCCCTCGGCGTCGATGCCTACACGGGCCGGTACTTCGCCCAGGCGATGGCCGAGCGCCTCGTCGCCGAGCGTCCGGGCTGGCACGTGGTCCTGGCGCCGACGCTCCACCTCGGCACCTTCGCCTTCGAGACGGTGGGCACCGTCACCATGCGCCAGCGCGTGGTGCGGGACCTGCTCGTGGACTACGGCAGCGCGCTCGCCCGCGCAGGGTTCCGCCACCTGCTGATCTCGAACGGCCACGGGGGACCTGGGCACCTGGTTGCTCTCGAAGAGGCCTCGGCCATCGTCTCGCGTCGCTACGGGGTGACCATGGCGTCGGTCACGGGCTACCTCGCCTGGGGGCTCATGTCGGGGCGCTACGTGCCCAAGTTCGAAGCCGCGCTGGGCCGGCCCATCACGGACGAGGAGCGGGAGGCTTTCTCAGAGGACGCGCACGGCGGCTGGTGGGAAACCTCGATGATGCTCCTGCTCCGGCCCGACCTGGTCGGTGACGGCTGGCGCGATCTCCCGGCCGCCCGCTACTCCATGGCGCACCGGCTCATCCCCAACTATCCGGTGAGGAACGGCGGGCAAGGGTACGTGGGCCATCCCGCGCTGGCCGACCCGGAGTTCGCCAAGGCGACGCTGACCGTCCTCATGGACGAAGCGATGGATCTCGTGCGGGGCCTCCTGGACGGGCGCCTCCGGCCCTCGCGCGGCCGCTCGCCGTTCTTCGCCATGCCCTTCTTCCGAACCAACTTCTGGCCCGTTGCCGCCGGCGTCGGGGCGGTCGCCCTCGCGTTGCTGTTCTCGAAGAAGAAGACCCAAGGAGGCAAGACATGAAAGCTTACGTGTTGATCGAAACGGCGGCCGGCAAGACCAAGCAGGTCAAGAAGGCGCTCGCAAAGGTCAAGAGCCCGCGCGCCAGCGTGTCGGCGATGGATGCCGTCACCGGCCCCTACGACTTCATCGCAGTGGTCGAGGGCCAGACCCTCGACGCGATCGGCAGCCTCGTCACCGACGCCATCGGCATCATCGACGGCGTCACCCGCACCACGACGTGCGTCGCCGTGACCGTGGGGTAGGCAAAATCCCTCTCCCCACCGGGGAGAGGGCAGGGTGAGGGGCGGCCTAGCGGTGGGTGATCGTCACGCCGCGCTTTTCCGCTTGACAGATTCTGCGGGGCGCTGTGGTCACGCGCCGGCAGCGCTCTGAAGGTACCGGCCCAGCGGTCCATACTCGCTCCACTGCACACAATCGAGCGGCGCCGACTCAAAAATCATTCCCCGTCTCAAAAACACTCGCCCCAGCTGCTCGACGGAGGCGCGGATACCGGGGTGTAGAGTCGGCGCAGGAGGGCTCGCCATGCAGAGCCATGTCGCACCTGTGACCGCCTCGCAGCATCCCTTTGCGGAGCTCGATCGGCTCGGCGACGAGATCGCCGAGTTGTCCGCGCACCTCGACGCCGCCACCGCGCGCCTGCTCTCCATGATCCGGGAGTTCGACGCCCGGGGGGGATGGAACACGGGCTTCCGCTCCTGCGCCGCCTGGCTCTCCTGGCGGGTGGGGCTCGACCTGGGCGCGGCCCGTGAACGGGTCCGGGTGGCGCGCGCCATTGAGACGTTGCCCCTCCTCGCCGAGGCCCTGGCCCGCGGGGAGCTGTCGTACGCCAAGGTCCGCGCCCTCACCCGTGTGGCCACGCCCGAGACCGAAGCGCGGCTCCTCGGTGTGGGGCGCGCGGGCACGGCCGCCCACGTCGAGCGAATCGTGCGCGGCTGGCGGGTGGTAGACCGGCGGGCCGAGGCGCGGGAGACCGCGCTGCGGCATGCGGGCCGGGCCCTGCACGTCTCCCAGGACGAGGACGGCATGGTCGTCCTCCGGGGACGGCTCGAGCCTGAAATAGGCGCGCTGTTCATACAGGCGCTGGCCGCCGCGCGCGAAGCCCTGTACCAGCGGGCCCGCGTGCCGGACGGGGACGCCGGGCCCATGGGCGTTTCCGCGGAAACGCCCTCGATGGCCCAGCGGCAGGCCGATGCCCTGGCGCTCCTGGCGGAGACGGCGCTCCACCACGGCCTCGATCCGGGCACCCCGGGCGAGCGCTACCAGGTGGTGGTCCACATCGACGCCCAGGCCCTGGCCGAGCCGGATCAGCCGGGCCAGTCCGTCCTCGAAGATGGCGCGCGCGTTTCCGCGGAAACGTCCCGGCGCCTGGCCTGTGACGCGAGCCGGGTGGTGATGCGCCATGACGAGGAGGGCCGCGTGGTCGAGATCGGGGCCCGGACGCGGACGATTCCCCCCGCCTTGCGGCGAGCGCTCCACCATCGGGACCGGGGCTGCCGGTTCCCCGGCTGCGGCGTGAGCAATGGCCAGGGGCATCATCTCCGCCATTGGGCGCACGGCGGT
>JAUSJX010000170.1 GCA_030647435.1 Candidatus Rokuibacteriota bacterium | reverse complement strand
TGCCGGAGTTGCGCGCAGCCTGGGGAATGCGCTTCTCCTCGCTTGCACTGCGGAAGACGAGCACGTCGATATCGTATTCCTCATCGACGAAGGCAAAGCCAAGGGATGAGTCGAGGCGCCGGCGGGTTTCTGATCGAAGCTCGACGCGGGCCACGAGGTGGACTGAATCACGTTCGGGCGATAAGGGTCATCGTGACTCGAGGTCGGTGGTCCTCATCCGAGGTGACGGCCTGAGCGGCGCCACTCCGATCGAGCGGCCTGAACGGGATCCGCTCCTGCTCGCTCGAAAGGTCGACTGGGCCATCAAGCTTCGCTCGATCACCGGGCGCACTCCGGCCTCACCGGGGCAACCCCACTCTGCCGCCTGCCGATCGGACACAATCTGGTCGGACTCCATACCCCCAGCTTGACAGTTTATGTATATTACTATATAAGAGAGAACGTATGAAGCAGCCGGCGCGCGGCGCGCAGCTCCAGGCTTTCAAGGCGGAATTCTTCAAGGCCCTGGCGCACCCGATCCGCATCCGCATCCTCGAGCTCCTCGTCTCAGGCGAGCGGAGCGTGCATGAGCTCCAGAAGGCGCTCGGCGTCGACCAGCCCACCGTCTCCCAGCAACTCGCCGTGCTGAGGGCCAAGAACATTGTCGAGGCCCACAAGACGGGCACGGCCGTGCGCTACACCGTTCGCGACGCCGCCCTCCGGGGGTTGCTCGAGGTCGCCCGTCGGATCTTCGACAACCACCTGATCGGCACTCAGACGATGCTCCGCGACCTGCGACGGGAGGCGCGTCACCGGTAGATGCGTCTCTTCTCCAAGATCTTCCGGATCGGCCTGGCCACCGAGCCCCTGCTCCCGGGCGGAGACGATGTCGTTCGCCTCCTGCACGAGGTCGATGGGCGGGCCCGGCGGCTGTTCGGCCGCGCGCTCGCGATCCGGGAGGTGGATGCCGGCTCGTGCAACGGCTGCGAGCTCGAGATCATCGGACTCATGAGCCCCGTGTACGACAGCGAGCGCTTCGGCGTCCACTTCGTGGCCTCGCCCCGTCACGCCGACATGCTCTTGGTGACGGGCCCGGTGACGCGCAACATGGTGGTGCCGCTGGTGAAGACCTACGAAGCCACGCCCGCGCCGAAGCTGGTGGTGGCGGTGGGAGACTGCGCACGGACCTGCGGGGTCTTCAAGGGCAGCTACGCCGTGGCCGGCAGCGTGGACCAGATCATTCCGGTGGACGCCTTCGTCGACGGATGTCCACCGGAGCCGGCCGATATCCTGCGGGGCATCCTCGCCGCGATCGGCCGCCGATGATCCTCCTGTTATTCTTCCTCATGCTCGGCGGCTACGCGTTCGGGGCGGCCGGCGCGCTTCTAGCCCCGGACGGCGCCGCTGCGCGCCGCTGGGCCGCGACGGGTGCGGTGGCAGGCGGGGGAGCGGGACTCGTTCTCGCGCTCTCAGTTTTCGCCGGCGGGGCGCCCTTCCTCCTCGAGGCGCCTGGGCTCCTCTCGGTCGCGGACGGCCTCGCCTTCCGCCTCGATGCGCTGGGCGCGTTCTTCCTGGCTCTCGTCGGACTCGTCGCCATTCCGTGCGGCATCTATGGCGCCGGCTACTCCGCGGCCTACGAGGATCGCTACTCGCTGAGGTTCCTCGGCGCTATGCTCAATCTTTTCCTCCTCACCATGAGCCTGGTTCCCTGTGCCGGTAACGTGCTGACCTTCCTCCTGATGTGGGAAGGTATGTCTCTCACGTCCTACTTCCTCGTGATGACGGAGACGGACGAGTCGGATACGGTTCTCGCCGGCGGCTGGTACCTGGCCATGACGCACGGCGGGCTGGCGCTCGTGCTCGCGGCCTTCCTGCTCTTAGCAGCGGGCGCGAGCACGACCGCCTTCGGCGACCTGCGCACGGCGGCGGCCGCGCTCTCGCCGGCGACGCGCAATGCCGTGTTCTGCCTGGCGCTCCTCGGGTTCGGGTCCAAGGCGGGGATCATCCCGCTCCACGTGTGGCTGCCGCGCGCTCACCCCGCCGCGCCGAGCCACGTCTCCGCGCTGATGTCGGGCGTGATGATCAAGCTGGGCGTGTACGGGCTCCTCCGGGTCGGCCTGGATCTGCTGGGCGGCGGGCCGGCCTGGTGGGGGGCCCTGCTGATCGGCCTCGGCGCGCTGTCGGCCGTGCTCGGGGTCCTCTACGCCCTCATGGAAAACGATCTCAAACGGCTGCTCGCCTACTCGAGCGTCGAGAACATCGGCCTCATCTTCATCGGCGTCGGCGCCGGCTTCCTCTTCCTGAGCCTGGGGGCCGCCTCGGCGGCGGTGCTCGCCCTGAGCGCCGGCCTCTACCACGCGCTGAACCACGCCGCGTTCAAGGGGCTGCTGTTCCTCGGCGCCGGGTCCGTCCTCCACGCGACCCATACGCGCGATATGAACCGCCTGGGCGGCTTGATCCGCAGGCTGCCTTGGACCGCCCTCTGCTTCTTGACAGGCTCCCTGGCCATCGCCGGGCTGCCCCCGCTGAACGGCTTCGTCAGCGAGTGGCTGCTCTTCCAGTCGCTCCTGCCCGGGATCGGCAGCTCGGCCCCGCTGGTGGCGCCGCTTATGACGCTGGCGGTCGGAATCCTCGCCCTCACCGGAGGTCTCGCCGCCGCGGGTTTCGTGAAGGCTTTCGGGATCACCTTCCTTGCCATTCCGCGGTCGGATGCGGCCGAGGCCGCCCATGAGGCACCACGGTCGATGCGGGTCGGCATGGGAATCCTCGCGGTCGCGTGCGCGGGTCTCGGCCTGGCGGCCGTGCCCATCCTCTCGGCGCTGGGCGCCGTCCTCGCCGGCCACGCGGGGCTTCCTGCGGTGGCGCCGCGGCTGGGTCAAGGCCTTTCGCTCTCCACGCCCGGGGGGTTCGCGCAGATGTCGCCGACGCTCGTGGCCCTGGGGCTCGTCGTTGTCATCGCCGGCGTGTGGCTGGGGGTCCGGATCCTCGGGGCGGGCCGGGGGCTCCGCGTCCGTGAGACGTGGGGATGCGGCCGTGTCGTCCAGACGGCGCGGATGGAGTACACGTCGACCGCGTTCGCCGAGCCCTTGCGCCGCGTGTTCGCCGAGCTGTACCGGCCGACCCAAGACCTCTCCATCGACTTTCATCCGGAATCCAGGTACTTCGTCCAGTCCATCGAGTATCGGAGTGAGGTGGTGCCCTGGTTCGAGCGCTACCTCTACGCCCCTGTGATCGCATGGGTGAATCTGTGGGCGAGCCGCGCCCGCGCGATCCAGTCGGGCTCCGCGCACGCGTATCTGACCTATCTCGTCATCGCGCTGCTGGGGCTCCTGGCAATCCTCCTCGTGCGGGGGGCGTGAGATGGCCTCCGAGCATCTCCTGCTTGTGATGATCCTTGCCGCGTACCCGATCGGGGCGCTCGCCGCGCTCGGTATCCGTGGAGCGCCGGGACGTGGCCTCGTCGCCGGGTGCGCGCTCGTGGGCGCCCTGGCCGGGCTGGTGCTGGGCGCCGTCCGTCTCGGCGGCGGACTCGCGCCGACCTTCACCGCTTCATTCCTTCCGCTGACCGGCATTGCACTTCGCATCGACGGCCTGAGCGCGTTCTTCCTCATCGTCATCGGCGTGGTCGGTGCCGCAAGCGCTGTGTATGGATTCGGCTACTCGGCGGCGTACGAGGGACGCTATTCGCTCAGGATGCTGGGCGCGATGCTGAACGTCCTGCTGCTGTCCATGAGCGTCCAGGTGATGGCCGACAACGCCCTGACCTTTCTCATGGCGTGGGAGGCCATGTCGCTGTCGGTCTACGTCATGGTCCTCACGGAGCACGATCAGCCGGGGACGATACGCGCCGCGCACTGGTACATCGCCTTCACGCACGCCGGCTTCGCGGCCCTCGTGGCGATGTTTCTCCTCCTGTCCGCGGGCGACCTGACGACGTCATTCGCGGCGATGCGATCGGCGCCTCTGGCGCACGGGGTCCGGAACGCGGCCTTCCTGCTGGCGCTCTTCGGATTCGGCACCAAGGCGGGCGTTGTCCCGCTGCACGTGTGGCTGCCGATGGCGCATCCCGTGGCCCCGAGCCACGTGTCGGCGCTGATGTCCGGCGTCGTGATCAAGATGGGTGTCTATGGGCTGCTCCGCGTCACGATCGACCTGCTCGCGGGCGGGCCCGCGTGGTGGGGCGGCCTCGTGCTCGGCCTGGGCACCGTCTCGGCGCTCCTCGGGGTGCTCTATGCCCTGATGGAGCACGATCTCAAGCGGCTGCTCGCCTTCCACTCCGTCGAGAACATCGGCATCATCTTCATCGGGATCGGGGCGGGCCTGATGTTCCAGAGCTACGGGCTGACGACGCTCGCCACCCTGGGCATCATCGGTGGCCTGTATCACACGATCAACCACGCGTGCTTCAAGGGGCTACTGTTCCTGGGCGCGGGGTCGGTGCTGCACGCGACGGGCACGCGCAACATGGAGGAGATGGGCGGGCTGATCAAACGAATGCCGCGCACCGCCCTCTTCTTCCTCGTCGGAGCCTGCGCGATCTCGGCGCTGCCGCCGCTCAACGGGTTCGTCTCCGAATGGCTGGTGTTCCAGGCCCTGCTCGGCGGGTCGGCGATCCCTCAGCCCGAGGTCGCGGTGATCATGCCGATCGCCGTGGCCATGCTCGCGCTCACGAGTGGGCTTGCCGCGGCCTGCTTCGTCAAGGCGTTCGGGATCACGTTCCTTGCCATCCCGCGATCGCCGGAGGCCGAGCACGCGCACGAGGCCCCGCTGTCCATGCAGGCCGGCATGGTCTCGTTGGCGCTCATGTGCGCGGCGCTCGGGCTGGCGCCCTCAGCCGTCGTGCGGGTGATCGGGGCGGCGCTGTCCGGCCTCGAGCGCTTCGCGCCGGCCGAAGTGGGGTTCACCTTGGGGCTGCCGCTCCGCGTCCCCGGCGCGGTCGGGGAGATGTCCCCGCCCCTCCTGGCGCTCGGGCTCGTGCTCCTGCTGGGGCTTGTCCCGCTGGGATTCTGGCTCGCGGGTGCCGACCGCCGGCTGCGCTTCGGTGACACGTGGGGCTGCGGCCGGATCGGCCAGACACCTCGCATGGAGTACACCGCGACCGCCTTCGCGGAGCCCTTGAGGCGCGTCTTCGCCGAGCTATATCGCCCGTCGCGGGATCTCTCCATCGACTTCCACCCGGAGTCGAAGTACTTCGTGCAGTCGATCGAGTACCGGAGCGAGATCCGCCCGTGGTTCGAGCGGGTCCTCTACGATCCGCTGGTGCACGTCCTCGGCACGGCGGCCACGTGGGTCCGCCGGCTCCAAGGGGGTTCGGTGCACCTCTACCTCGTGTACATGACGGTCGCGCTGATGGTGCTGCTCACGGTGGCGAGGTGGGGGAGATGATCGGGTACGTGCTCGTGGTGGCGCAGGCGGCGCTGGCGCTCCTGCTGGCGCCGGGTCTGGTCGGACTGATCCGCTGGATGAAGGCGCGGCTGCAGAACCGGCGCGGTGCTCCCGTCTTGCAGCCGTACTGGGAGCTGGGCAAGCTGTTCCGGAAGGAGGTTGTCGTCTCGAACAACGCGTCGTGGCTGTTTCGGGCCACGCCGTTCATCGTCTTCGCCAGCGTGGTCGCGGTGACGTTCCTCGTGCCGATTCTTGCCGTGCCGCTCCCTTTCGACGGGGTCGGCGACCTGCTGGTTGTTGTTTATCTCCTCCTGCTCGGTACCTTCTTCCTCTCGCTCGCCGGGCTCGACCCGGGCTCGCCATTCGGGGGGATGGGGGCCAGCCGCGAGATGACCGTGGCCGCCCTTGCCGAGCCCACCGTCGCCCTCGCCATCTTCGCCCTCGCCCTCAGCGCGGGCTCCACGAACCTCGGCCAGATCGTGGCGCGCACAATGGCGGATCCGGGGGCGGCCCTGAGCCCCGGCCATCTGCTCGCGTTCGGCGCCCTCTTCATCGTGACGCTCGCCGAGACCGGGCGCCTCCCGATCGACAACCCGGCGACGCACCTCGAGCTGACGATGATCCACGAGGCGATGGTCCTCGAGTACTCCGGACGCTACCTCGCCCTCATCGAGTGGGCGGCTGCGGTCAAGCTGCTGATCTTCTTCTCGCTGCTCGGCAACCTCTTCGTTCCGTGGGGCGTATCCGTGACCATGACACCATCGACGCTCGCCATCGCCGTGGCCAGCCTGCTGGCCAAGCTCGTGGTCCTGGCGGGGGTGGTGGCCGTGCTCGAAACGCGCATCGCGAAGCTCCGGCTCTTCCGGGTCCCCGAGCTGCTGAGCGCCTCTTTCGTCCTGGCGCTGCTCGCGGTCACTTCGTCGTTCCTCCTCAGGTAGCGTATGGACAGCGTCTTTTCCCAACTCTCCGTTATGGGCTCGAGCCTGGTGCTGATCTTCGGGCTCATCCTGCTGTGGCGCCGGGGTGTGACCGCCTACATCAGCGCCTTCACGTGGCAGTCCGCCGTGCTCTCGGGAGTGACGGCAATCGTCGCCTACTTCGGTCACGACCACGAGCTCTACTGGGTCGCGGTCGCCCTCTTCCTGCTCAAGGTCGTGGTGATCCCGCGGCTCTTGAGACGAATGGAGCGCCGGTTCGCGGCCGAGCGGGAGCTGGCGCCGTACGTGAACACGGCGACCTCGCTGGTGATCTCCGGCCTGCTCGTGCTGTTCGGCTATGCCATCACGCGGCCCCTCGTCGCGCTCAGCCAACTGCCGACCCGGGCGGGCATGCCGCTCGCGATGGGACTGGTACTCGTGAGCCTCTTCGTCATAATCAGCCGCAAGAAGGCGCTGACCCAGGTCATCGGCTTTCTGATGCTCGAGAACGGGCTCGCCCTGTTGGCGGTGCTGGGGACCTACGGGATCCCGCTGATCGTCGAGCTCGGCGTGTTCCTGGACGTCCTCATGGGTTTCCTCGTCATGCAGATCTTCATCTACCAGATCCACGAGACCTTCGAGAGCATCGACGTGGAACAGCTCAATCGCCTGAGGCACTGAGAGAGCGTGAACACATTCGCGATGCTCCTTGGGCCGCCTCTCCTCGCGGCGCTGCTGGCCGCGGCGGTGAAGCCCTATCGGCGCTTCGTCGGATGGACGAATGCCCTGCTGTCCCTCCTCTCCCTGGGGGCGGCGGTGGTTCTGTGGCGCCACATCCTGGCGGGGGACGTGCTGACCTCGGGGCCCCTGGAGTTCCTGCGGGCCGACGCCCTCTCGACCTTGCTCGCGCTGTGCGTGAGCGTGGTGGGCGCGCTGGCCGCATGGCTCGGACCGGGGATGGGCGGGGATGACGGTTACGACGGCGCCCAGGCCCGACGCTTCCGCATCTTCGCCAACCTGTTCACGCTCATGATGCTGTTCGCGGTCGTCTCGAACAACGTCGGCTTCATGTGGATCGCGATCGAGGCGACCACGATCACGTCGGCCATGCTCATTCCGCTGCACGTGACGAAGGCCTCCGTCGAAGCGTCGTGGAAGTACATTCTGATCGGCTCCGTCGGCATCGCCCTGGCCTTCGGGGGAACGGTGCTCGGCTATTTCGACTTCGTCAACCTGGCCGGCCGTCAGGAGGGGGCGCTGAACTGGACGGTGCTGATGGCCTCGGCGCCACACCTTCACCCGCAGGTGATTCAGCTCGCGTTCGTCTTCATCCTCATCGGATACGGCACGAAGGCAGGCCTCGCTCCCATGCACACGTGGCTGCCGGATGCCCATTCGGAGGCGCCCGCGCCCTTGTCCGCTATGATGTCGGGTGTGCTGCTCGCCGTGGCGTTGTACGCGGTGATTCGATGGAAGTTCGTGGTGAACGCGGCCGTTGGGACGGGGTTCACGGACGATTTGTTCACCGCGATGGGACTCCTCTCGCTGGCGATCGGCGCGTTCAGCCTCGTGATCCAGCGCAACTACAAGCGTATGCTCGCGTACTCGAGCATCGAACACACCGGGTTGATCTGTGTCGGGCTTGCGTTGGGACCCCTCGGGATGTTCGCCGCGATGCTTCACCTGCTCAACCACGCGCTGGCGAAGTCCACGATTTTCTTTCTCGCCGGGCGGGTGTTGCATCGGTATCGGACGACCGAGATCAGCGGCGTGTCGGGCCTCCTCACGGCAATGCCGTGGACAGGCGGTCTATTTGCGGCGGGCGTGCTGGCCGTCATCGGACTGCCGCCCTTCGGCCTCTTCATCTCCGAGTTCGCGCTCTTCCGAGCGGGCTTCGCCGCGGGTCGTCCGTGGCTGATGGGGCTCGTCCTGGCGCTGCTCGCGGTGGCCTTTGTCTCGATGATCGGCCACCTGAACCGGATGCTCTACGGCGCGCCCGCTGCGGGCGTGACGGTAGGCGAGGGGAGCGCGTGGCCGCTGGTGCCGCTCGGCCTCTGCGTGGCGGCCCTCGTCGTTCTCGGGCTCACGCTGCCGGCGCCGCTCCGGGTGCTGCTGACGCGGATCGTGGAGATCGCCGGGTCATGACGCGCCTGCCGCAGCTGAGGACGGCGCTCGCCGAGAGGCTCACCGATCGTGTGACCGACGTGCGCGTGGTGCGGGACAACGAGCTCCACTGCTCGGTCCGCGCTCCTGCCGTCCCCGCGTTGGCGGAGCTCCTCCGCGCCGGGTTTGGCGCCGAGCTGGTGTTCATGGCCGCAGCCGACCGGCGCGCGGACCGCGGGGTCTTCGAGGTCCACTATCTCTTCGGGCCCGAGCGGGAGGACTGGTTCCTCCACGCCACCGCCGCCGTGCCCGCGGAGGCCCCCGCTATTACGTCGCTGGCCACGCTCCACTACCCGGCCTCGCGCTTCGAGCGGGAAGTTTACGACCTCTTCGGGATCGTTGCCGAGGGCCATCCCGACCCGCGGCCGCTCGTGCGCCATGCCTTCTGGCCGGCCGACTTCTTCCCGCTGCGGAAGGACGCGGCGCCCCGCGAGTTCACCGACGACGGGCGCGCTTTCCCGTTCACCGAGGTGGGCGGCGAGGGCGTGTACGAGATCCCGGTGGGCCCGGTGCATGCCGGCGTGATCGAACCGGGGCACTTCCGTTTCAGCGTGGTGGGCGAGACCATCATCGACATGAAATCGCGCCTGTACTTCACCCACAAGGGCACCGAAAAGCTCTTCGAGGGCCGGCAGCCCGCGGCGGGCGTCGAGCTGGCCGAGCGCGTCTCCGGCGACACCACCGTGGGCCACGCGCTGGCGTTTTGCCAGGCCCTGGAGGCCGCCGCCGGGACCGTCGTGCCGGACCGGGCGCGCTATCTTCGCGTCGTGCTCCTCGAGATGGAGCGGCTCTACAACCACGTGGCCGACTTCGGCATGATCGCCAACGACACGGGCTACGCGGTCGCCCACTCCCACTGCTTCCGGATCCGCGAGCGCCTGCTGCGGCTCAACAAGCGTCTCACGGGCAACCGGCTGTTGCGCGGCGGTGTCGTCCCAGGCGGCGTGGGCCGGGACCTGCCCGCCGATCTCGATCTGGCGGGCGAGGTCGGGGCGGCCCTCGAGGACTTCGAGGAGATCGTGGCGCTGAGCCTGGCGAACACGCTCGTCCTGGACCGCTTGGACGGGACAGGCCGACTGACGACGCGCACGGCGCGGGACCATGGGGTCCTGGGGTATGTCGCCCGCGCTTCGGGCATCGACGCCGACGTGAGGCGTGACCACCCCTTCGCCGCGTACGGTGACCTCACCTTCCGCGTCCCCGTGTTCGCCACGGGGGACGTCAAGGCGCGCACCCTCGTGCGGGTGGAAGAGGCCCGCGAATCGGTGCGCCTGATCCATGAGGCCATCGCGAGAATGCCGACGGGGCGATTGACGGCCCCGCTCGGCTCCCTCCCGGCATTCGAGCCCGCGTGGAGCTTCGTCGAGGGCTGGCGGGGCGCCATCGTGCACTGGGTCATGGCCGACGCGGCGGGCCTGCTCTACCGCGTCAAGATCATGGACCCGTCTTTCCTCAACTGGCGGCCGCTGTCCTACGCGCTCCTCAAGAACATCGTTCCGGACTTTCCGCTCTGCAACAAGTCCTTCAACCAGTCCTACTCCGGCAACGATCTGTAGCGGCAGCGTGGGAGGTATACTCAGGCCATGAAAACAGCATTGATCGTCCTAGGCGTCGTCGTCCTGATCCTGCTGATCGGGTTCGGCTCGCTCTTCGGCGTCTACAACGGGTTCGTCACCGCCGAGCAGAGCGTCAACGAGAAGTGGGCGCAGGTACAGAATGTCTACCAGCGCCGCGCCGACCTGATCCCCAACCTCGTCGAGACGGTCAAGGGCTTCGCGGCCCAGGAGAAGACCGTGCTCGAAGAGGTGACGAAGGCGCGGGCGAGCGTGGCGGGGATCAAGGCAACGCCGGAGCTGCTCAACGATCCGGTCGCCTTCAAGAAGTTCCAGGACGCGCAGAACCAGCTGGGCGGAGCGCTCTCGCGCCTCCTCGTCACGGTCGAGCGCTACCCCGAGCTCAAGAGCAACCAGAACTTCCTGGCGCTCCAGAGCCAGCTCGAGGGGACGGAGAATCGCATCACCGTGGAGCGCATGCGCTTCAACGAGGCCGTGCGCGACTACAACACGAAGATCAAGCTGATGCCCGGCGCGCTCGTCGCCGGGATGATGGGCTTCAAGGAGAAGGCGTTCTTCGAGGCGGCGCCCGGCAGCGAGACGGTCCCGAAAGTGAAGTTCTAGGGGATCAGGAGAGCCACCCGAAGCCGGGAGAATGCGCCTGAGCCGACCGCTGCTGGCGGTGCTGCTGCTCGCCGCGCTTGCCGGCGCGGCCTCGGCGGCCCTCCCCATTCCGCCGCCGCCCGACCGCCGGATCAACGACTACGCGGGCGTCCTGTCGGGCGACGAGCGCAAGCGGCTCGAAGACACGCTCCGCGCGCGCGAGCGGGAAAGCAGCAACCAGATCGTGGTCGCCGTCTTCCGCTCGCTCCAGGGCGAGAGCCTGGAGGACTACTCGATCCGGCTGGCGCAGGCCTGGCGCGTGGGACAGAAGGGCCTCGACAACGGCGTCATCTTCCTGGTCTTCCTCGATGACAGGAAGATGCGCCTCGAGGTCGGCTACGGCCTCGAGTCCAAGCTGACCGACGCGCTCGCGAGCCAGATCCTGCGCCAGGTCGTCGCGCCGCCCTTCCGCGAGGGCAAGGTCGCCGACGGCATCGCGGCCGGGCTCGATGCCATCCAGCAGGCCATCGCGGGCACCTACAAGGCGGCGCCGCAGGACCAGGCCGCCCGGGCGCGGGGCTTTAGCCCTGTCCAGCTCATGCTCCTCTTGATCGTTGTGGGCGGCATCTTCTCCATCGTGATTTCGGCACTCTACGGCTCGCACATCAGGCGCCAGGGCTGGACCGGCGGCCGGCGCGGCTGGGGCGGCCCCATCATCTTCCCCGGCGGGGGCTGGGGCAGCGGTGGTAGTGGCGGAGGCGGAGGCGGAGACTTCGGGGGCGGCGGTGGCGGCTTCGGCGGCGGCGGGGCGAGCGGAGACTGGTGATGGCTCGTCATCCAAAGTGGGTGCGCGCGATTCTCTCGGACGACGACCTCGCGGCCATCGCGCGCGCCGTGGCGGAGGCCGAGGGCCACACGTCAGCCGAGGTCCGCGTCCACCTCGACCACTCGTGCGAGGGCGACGCGCTCCAGCGGGCCATCAAGGTCTTCGAGAGGCTCGGCATGCACAGGCCCGCCGATCGCAACGGCGTCCTGGTCTACATCTCGGTCACGGACAGGAAGCTCGCCGTCATCGGCGACAAGGGCATTCACGAGCGCGTGGGCGAGGCCTACTGGCAGGGATTGGTCGCCGCCGTCCGCGAGCGGTTGAGGCAGCAGCAGTCACGCGACGGCCTCATCTTTGCGCTTGCGGAACTGGGCCGGGAGCTCGGCCATCACTTCCCCCGGCGGCCCGGCGACAAGAACGAGCTATCCGACCAAGTGACCCTCGGCTAGTCGGCCGCCGAGAAGGGCCAGTCAGCGGCCGGGCGTCGAGAAGGGTCCGGCTGCGAGGCGGCGCCCGAAGGCCGCACGCGAGGCGTACTCCTGTACGTTGAGCGTGCGGCCGTGGGCGCCAACGAAGCAGATGGGCCCTTATCGGCGGCCGGACCTAGAGTCGAAGCCAGGTTTCGGAGTAGGCGAGGAAGGCCGTGCTGCTCTGTCGTCCCGCGAACTCGCGCGGGAAGGGGCGGCCCTTAAGCGTGCGGCCGTTGACGGTCGCCGTCACGCTGCGCGCGTCGACGAAGAGGCTGTGGAGCGCGTGCTTGCCCGTGGCCGACTTCTCCTTCGGGATATTGACCATGAAGGGCTCGCCCAGGTTCTCCCAGGAGAGCGTGGCCTCCACGTCCCGGCCCTTGACCCACTCCATGTAGGACGAGCGCGTGTCGCCCGAAGCGGCGACGCCCTCGAGCGGCACGTAGTCCATGTGCTGGAGCGCCGGGGCTTCCTTGAAGGCGCCGAAGTGGGTGACGAAGTCGGCGACGAGGTAACGCGCCAGCGCGTCGTTGTCCGTCACGCAGACGTTGAGGGCCTCGGGCAGGCTCCGGTCGAGCAGCGGCGCCTCGAGCAGCACGAGCGCGTGGCCGCGCCCGTGGGGCGAGGCGACGACGCGGAAGAAAGAGACGAGCGTGACGAAAGGGCCGTCGGCCTTCTCCTTGAGGTACATGCCGGGGTTCTCGCCCGACCAGTCCACCACACCGGGATGCGTGAGCGTAGGGATCGTCATGGCGTCGATGATACAACGGCCGTGGTATGCTCGCCACGCCATGACGCGAGACGAGATCCCCACGCCCGCGCTCCTGCTCGACCTCGACCGCTTCGAGCGCAACATCGCGAAGATGGCGGCCTGGGTGAAGACGGCCGGCAAGAAGCTCCGGCCGCATTCCAAGACCCACAAGTGCCCGGAGATCGCGCGCCGCCAGATCGCCGCGGGCGCCGTCGGGATCTGCTGCGCCAAGGTGGGCGAAGCCGAGGTGATGGCGGAGTCTGGCATCCGCAACATCCTGATCACCACCGAGGTCGTCGGGCCCGAGAAGATCGGCCGGCTGCTCGGCGTGCTCGAGCGCGCGCCCGAGACGCTCGTCGTCGTGGACAACCCGGACAACGTGCGCGAGCTGGGGCAGGCCATGGCGCGCGCCGGGAAAGTGCTCAACATCCTCGTAGACGTGGACGTGGGCGGCCGCCGCACCGGCGCGCAGCCCGGGGAGCCCGCGGTGCACGTCGCGCGCATGGGCACGCTCGAGACCGCGCTCAACCTGCGCGGGCTCCAGGGGTACGCGGGGCACTGCGCCCACGTGCCGGGCTACGCCAACCGGCGCAAGACCTCGCACCGGTGGATGAACCGCCTGATGAAGACGCGCGATCTCTTCGAGAAGAACGGGCTACCCGTCGAGATCGTCAGCGGCGGGTCTTCGGGCACCTTCAACATCGACACCGACCTCAAGGGACTGACGGAGCTGCAATCGGGCTCGTACTGCGTGATGGACCTCGACTACCGGAAGATCGGCGGCAAGGGCGGCGGCGACTACGACGACTTCGAGATGGCGCTGACCGTGCTGACGACGGTGATCAGCGTGCCGACCCGCGAGATGGCCATGGTGGACGGCGGGCTCAAGGCCTTCTCCACCGATAAGCCCTTCGTGCCCGAGGCCGTCGAGTGCCCGGGCGTGACGTACTCCTGGGCCGGCGACGAGCACGGCCGGCTCACCGTGTCGGAGGAGGGGAGACTGCCCGCCCTCGGCCAGCTGATCGAATTCTTCCCGCCGCACTGCGATCCCACGATCAACCTCTACGACCGCATCTACGCCATGCGCGGCCAGAAGGTCGAAGCCGTCTGGGACATCGCGGGCCGCGGTCGCTCGCAGTAGCCCTGTAGCCGGCGGAGGACGCGCAGGCGCCGGCCGCCGCCGGCACGATGCCGCCCGCACGATGATGGATAAGAAGAACGACAAGGTGGGCGGGAAGAAGTGGTCCGGCGCTCCGATCGGGAACCCGGGCGCTGCTACCGACCCTCGATCCGGCGCAGCGCCTGGGTGATCGCCTGATATTTCTGCTCGAGGCGCTCGAATCGTCGGTAGACGTCGTCGAAGTGGCCGAGCACCTCCTGTCGCAATGTGGTGACTCCGAGCGCAATCTCGTTGAATCGACGGTCCACGCCGGCGAACTGGCGCGTCATGCCGGTGGCTTGGCGCGTCAGGAGCTCGACCAGCTGCTGGTATTCGGCCGACGTCATGGCCCATGTCTACCTCAGGGCAACCCTCCCTTCAAGTGTGTCCTCGAGTGAACACCCAGCGGGCCGGCCGGGTCGCGATTTGACGCGCTGCTGCCGATCTGGCAGCATCAATCTGTGAGGACGCTGCCGACGTCGATCGTGTCCTGGGTTGAGCTTGCCCTGATTGCCGTCGTCGTCTCGGCCTGCGCGACCGGGGGCGATCCGCTCACGAGCCGCACAGAGTACGACACGCTCGTGCCGGGGTGGGAGTCCAAGTTCACACTCGACTGGAAAGTGGAGCCCGCGAAGGACGGCACCAGCCGGGTCTACGGCCGGATCTACAGCCATTATGGGCAGCATGCCTCGCCCTTCCGTGTGCTCGGGATGGCGGTCGACCAAGGCGGGAAAGTGGTCGGCCAGCGCATCGAGTGGGTTCCCGGCGGCGTCCCTGGATTCACTCAGGTGTACTTCGAGATCGATCATCTTGCCGCCGCCGCTTCCTACAAGGTGACGGTGTGGGACTACACCTTCATCGAGGCGCAGGGCACGCTGCCGTAGAGCCGGATGGCACCAGGTCTTGGAATCCGGCATCGCGGCTGACATGTAGTGGTCTCCGCTAGTGGTCTCCGCCGCAGGGCCAAGAAGGAATGGCAGGACGATGTCTGACGGGCGGCTGCGCTTCCTCGACGGGCTGCGCGGGATCGCGCTCATCCTCATGGTCATCAACCACACCTCGCGCGACTGGATGGATGTCGGCATGGGGTGGGCGCGCTACCATCTGGTCTACGGGAGCCTCATCCTGCCGGCCGCGATCTTCCTCTTCGTCGCGGGCTTCTGCCTGCCGATCTCGTACTACCGCCGCAGGGAAAGCGAAGGGTTCCTGAGGGATCTCCGCAAGTACTTCCGGCGTGGCATCGGCATCGTTGCCGCCGGGTACGTCCTCAACGTGATCATGTTGCCCAGGCCACCCGTGCCGCCCACGGAACAGGTGTGGCACGGCGGAGTGCTTCAGACGATCGGGCTCGGCATCATCCTGCTGGGCCCGCTCGTGCCCGCGCTGCGCAGGGCCTGGGCGCGCTGGGCGCTGGTGGGGATCGCCGCGCTCATCTACCTCTCCTTCGGCTGGGCGCGCCCGGCCCTCGCCCGCTGGTGCGCGGCACATCCGACGCTGGGCACGATGGTGTTCGGCGATTTCCCGCCCTGGCCGTGGCTCGCCGCCGCGCTCATCGGGCTCGTCCTGGGCTGGGTGTGGCTCGAGGCTCGGGCTCTCGGGCCTGGCGCCGAGGCGCGCTACTTCGCGACCGCCGCGGTCGTGGGCCTGGTCTTCCTGGTGGCGTACGACGTCTGGGAGTGGTGGATCCCGACGACCCCACGCTTCGGCTTCCCGCGGGACTTCGGCCTGAACCACTACTGGACGCCGCGCGGCATGACGACGTTCCTGATCATCGCGGGGACCGCATGGCTCCTCGCCCTCTGCTACTGGCTCATGGAGGTGCGGCGTTGGGAGCTGCCGTGGCTCGTGACGCTCGGCCAGACGGCGCTGATCCTCTACTTCGCCCACCAGGTGATCGAGGAGACGATCATCCACCGGGCGCTCGGGCTGCGGTTCAACAACTGGATCGCCTACTGGACCGCGACCGTCGCGCTGATCGTCCTGTGCGTGTACATGGGTCGCGCCTGGCTTGCCGTGAAGCCTCGCCTTCGCAGGCTGGCGGGCCTGGGGACGGCGTAGCGTCCGAGCCTCGAGCAAGCGTCTCCGCCCATGCTCGAAATCACCCTGGTGCTGACCGCCGTGGTGGCGGTTGGACTCGGCGCCCTCCTCGCCACGGTTCTGACTCCCGGTTTCATGGCCGTGATCGCCCTCGGCACGCTGTTGCTCGGCCTCGTCGTGGGCGTGCCCACGGGTTTCTGGTATCACGTGGTCCTGTACCGTATCGTGTCGGCGAAGATCCGGCTTCCGCGCAGGTGGTGGGTGTCTCCCTCGGACCTGCACATCCACCTAAGCGATGCCGAGCAGCGACGGATCAAGGTATGGTACCGGCTGGGCGGCATCGGATTCGTGCTCTCCGTGGTCGGCGGTCTCGCGGCCATAGCCGGCGTGCTCATGGCGCGATGAGCGCGACCAGATCCGCCCGCGCGCTGGCGAAGCCCCGAGCGAGCGGGGTAGAATGGCGGTGTGCCCGAGACTCGCGCCCTCGCAGACAAGGGCGCGTCTCGCGCGCGCTAGTCGGGTCTCCAGCGAGGAGGGGCAATGAGCCGCGGGACGGCGAGTCACGTCCGATACATCGACAAGACACGGGCATACTACGAGGCTGAGGGCTACGCCACGCCGTACGAGTGGGCGCATTTCGACCACATTCCGTTCACGCCGTTCGCCTCGGTCGGCAAGCCGCTCTCCGAGTGCCGCGTGGGCGTGGTGACGACCAGCGAGATGGCGCGCCGGGGCGTGGAGGCCGGACCCGACGACCCCAGGCGGCTCGTGTACGCGCTACCGACCGACATCTTCGTGGACGAGCTCTGCAGTCGCAAGGCGGCGTACGACCGCTACGCCACCACCCTCGACGATGTGGACAGCTATCTCCCGTTGACCCACCTCCACCGCTTCGTCGCTGAGGGGACGATCGGCGCCGTGGCGCCCCGGTTCCAGATGATCCAGTCCGAGTACAGCCAGCGCAAGACGCTGACCGTCGACGCGCCGGAGATCCTGAAGCAGATGCGGGAGGACCGCGTGGACGTGGCGGTCCTCACCGCGGTCTGACCCGTCTGCCACCAGACCGTGAGTCTGGCCGCCCGGTATCTGGAAGAGAATGGAATCCCGACCGTTGTGTTCGGCTGCGCGCGCGATATCGTCGAGCATTGCGGAGTCCCGCGCTTCGTCTTCAGCGACTTTCCGCTGGGCAACCCCACCGGCAAGCCGTACGACCTCGACATGCAGCGCGAGGTCCTGTCCCTGGGGCTCGACCTTCTCGTCAATGCGACGGCCGCTGGCACCACGGTGGTCACGCCCTACGAGTGGAGCGCCGACCACTCCTGGAAGGACAAGGTCCTCACCAAGGCGCAGCCGTTCCTCGACCCCGAAGCCACGCGGAAGTGGCTGGAGCGCAAGGAGACGTATCGCGCCCTGAAGGCGACGGGGAAGATCTAGCGGATGCCCGGCAGCGGGACGGAGATGGCGGGCGGCGGAATCACCGACCGGATGTGGAACCGCATCACGCGGGCGTTGATCGACACGGGCCGGCCGCCGCACTACGCGGAGCTTGCTCGCTCGCTCGGCGTGAGTCCCGCCGAGAGCCGGACGATCCTTCATGCCGTCCTGCAAGCGTACCCGATCGGGTGGCTGCATCCCGAGACGGACTACATCGCCTCGTTCCCGCCCCTGAACGGCCTCCCCACCCAGTACCGGGTGACGGTGCGCGGGGAGCAGAAGTGGTTCGCCCAGTGCGGCTTCGAGGCGACGTCGGTGACCTGGCTCTTTCCGGGAGAACGAGTGCGGATTGACGCCGCCTGTCTCGACTGCGGCGACCCGCTGACCGTCGAGATGCTCGACGGCCGCCTCACGTGGATCGATCCTCCGACCGTTATCGGTCACCTGAACTACGGCTTTGGCCCGTCACGGGGCCGCCCGCCATTTTTGTGAACGGGCATGAACCTCTTCCGGTCGGAAGAGCATGCCCGGCGCTGGGAGCAATTCCGCCCCGAGTCTGATGAGGGGTTCATCTCCCTGCCGGAGCTGGCGGGCCTCTTTGGCACCGAGTCGCGGCAGCACATGCTGGATGCCGACTACCTGTCGCGCTGGTACCCGATGCGCGCGGCTGAACGCCGCGAGTACCTCGCGCGGATCGGCAAGGCATCGCCCTTCTGGCTCGGCACGCCGGCCCCGAGCGCCTGACCCGATAGAGCGTGCGCGTCAGGTCCCCGAAGAGGACGGTCGCCCGGCTCGCCGTCTGCCAGATGCTGTTGCTCTCGAACGGCGTGTTGATGGCCGCCGTGGGCGCCCTGGCGGGATATGCCCTCGCGCCCTCCCCGCGGTTGGCTACGGTGCCCGCCGTAGCCTACGTGCTGGGTGCGGCGATATCCACCCTGCCCGCGTCTCTCTTCATGAAGCGCCATGGTCGGCGGGCGGGCTTTCTCGTCGGCTCGATCCTCGGCATGGCAGGCGGCGCCGTCGGCGCGATCGCGATCGCCGTGCACAGCTTCACGCTGCTGCTCGCCGGCACGTTCCTGTGCGGCATCTATAACGCCTTCGGCCAGTACTATCGCTTCGCTGCCGCCGATGCGGCGCCGCCTGACTGGAAGAGCCGGGCCATCTCGCTGACCCTCGCCGGGGGGATCTTCGGCGGCTTCATCGGCTCGGCCGTGGGACGCGTCACGCGCGACCTGGTCGAGCCCCAGTTTCTCGCCTCCTACGCCGCGCTCGCGGTGTTCGCGCTGGCGTCGTTCGTCATCGCCGCCGGGCTCTCCTTCCCCGAGCAGTCGCCAGAGGAGCGGCATGGCACGGGTCGGCCGCTGGGCGTGATCCTGCGCCAGCCCGCCGTCGTGGTGGCGGTATTGGCGGCGGCGGTGGGCTACGGCGTAATGAACCTCCTCATGAGCGTCACGCCGCTCGCCATGGACCTCTGCTGCGGCCATCCGTTCGCCGACGCGACGTTCGTGCTGCAGTGGCACGTGGTCGGCATGTTCGCGCCGTCGTTCTTCACCGGCGGCCTCATCCGCCGCCTAGGGGTGCTGAACGTGCTGCTCGCCGGCGCCGCCCTGATGTTCGTCTGCGTCGCCATCGCCATGAGCGGGGTCACGCTCATGCACTTCTGGTGGGCGCTGACTCTCCTGGGGGTGGGCTGGAACTTCCTCTACATCGGCGGCACCATGCTCCTCACCGAAGCCCACAGGCCGGCGGAGAAGGCGAAGGTTCAGGGCGTCAACGACTCCCTGGTGTTCGCGGTCATGGTCAGCTCCTCGCTGACATCCGGCGTGGTGGTCACAGGCAGCGGCGGCTGGGCGATGCTCACCAGGCTCACCGTGCCTTTCCTCGCGCTCACGGCCCTCGCCACGTCCATTCTGTGGTTCCGGGAGCGTCGGAACATGGCGCGCGGCTGAAGCGGCGGCGCGGCCGCGAGTCGCCTAGAAGATGCTTGACTGAACGTTCCACTCGCGAGCGCCGAGAGCGAACGCGATGGCGCGACCATTCCGGGCCACGGAGAACATCTCCGGGAGACCGACCACTCCGTACACCCCGTTGACCGTGCCATCCGGATTCGCTCGGAGCGCTCCGCTACGATATTCCGTTCGCACAACGGAACCCGATCACGGTGTTCTGGAGGTCCGGCATAATACTGAGGCGGCCCGTCGTTCGCAGGAGAGACGGCAGGTAGCCCCAGGACCCTCCACGGAGGACCTTCCACGGACCGGTCTCCGGACCCCGCGGGTTCCGCCGGGGGCTGCGTTCGTAACCGTCCTTCGCGTACCAGTCGGCGACCCACTCCCACACGTTGCCCGCCATATCGTGCGCTCCGTATGGGCTCACCCCGCTCGGGTACGAGCCGACCGGCGCAGGCTTGTTCCGCTGGCTCTCTTTCGAGTTCGCCCGGCTGGAGTCCCACTGCTCACCCCACGGATACCTCCGTCCATCGTCGCCGCGCGCGGCCTTTTCCCACTCAGCCTCCGTCGGCAACCGCTTCCCGACCCATCGACAATACCGCTCAGCGTCGTACCAGCTCACGCCCACGACCGGCTGGGAGGCACCATTGAGGTGGCTGTCGCTCCAATACCGTGGCCCCGGACGATTGGTGGCCTCCATGAAGCGCTGGTAGAGCCCGTTGGTGATCTCGTACCTATCGATGTAGTAGGCATCAAGATCGACCGGATGGCGAGGTTTCTCGTCGTCGTTACCGTCGTCGCTCCCCATCCAGAACTCGCCTGCCGCGACCAGCACCATCTCGGCACCATTCTCGGCTCGGACGGCCTGCTCCGCGCCGAAACCTACGGTGGACGCGAAGGCAACCAGCATGCACGTCACCCCAGGGGCGACCCTGTTCATCTTCGGGCGACTGGCATGGTCGAACGCCACGTGCAAGAGTCCGATCCGCGGCACCTTTCAAACCGGCCGGGGTCGCGCCCACGACCGCGGAGAGGAACGCAATCGATCATGGAATGAGTCGATCCGCCCGCAGCAGTATGGATTGAGGAATCGTGATGCCGAGCGCCTTGGCGGCCTTCAGATTGATCACCAGCTCGAACTTCGTCGGCTGCTCGACCGGGACATCGCTCGGCCTCGCGCCTTTGAGGATCTTGTCCACCAGGCGCGCGGCCTGGCGGCCCAGCCCGTAAAAGTTCGCGGCATAGCTCGCGAGGCCGCCCCGCTCGACGTAGAAAGCGTCGTCGAACATGGTCGGAATCGCCCGCTTGGGTGCGATCTCGAGAATCAAGCCTGGGATATTCTGCAACAGCAAGCGAGGCGAGAAGATTCCGTCCACCTCGCCCTTTCTGAGCGCGTTGATCACGGATCGAGCTTCATCTTCTGTCCGCACCGGTCTTTCGACGAGCGTGAGGCCGAGGCGACGCGCGGCGTCACGGTGCACAGCCAATCTCGAGACAGCGACTGGGTTCGTCCCGTCATAGACCAGGAGCACTCGTTTCAGGCCTGGGATGAGCTCGTGAAAGATCTCCATTCGCTTCGGCACGAGCTCGACTTCGAGATCCGCGATCCCGGTGACGTTTCCACCGGGTCGCGCGAAGCTCTTCACCAGTCCTGCTTCTACCGGGTCGCTCCCGCCCATGAAGACGATCGGGATCCGGGTGGTCGCCATCTGGGCCGCCTTCGCCGCATTCTCTCCAGAAGAGACAACAATGAGATCCACCCCGCGCCGGACGAGGGCGCGGGCGGCCTCGGGTAGCTCGGCGACGTTGCCCTGTGTGAACCGCACTCCGAGCACGAAGTCCTGGTTCTCGCGGTATCCAAGCTCCTGAAGACCGTCCCGGAGGCCGACGATGGCCGGCGTCGGGCCCCATGACTCCGTCAGCGCTCCGATCTTCACCAGGCGAGGTGATTGCGCTTCGGTGACGCGAGCCATAGGCCCGGCGGTCGCGAGCACGATTCCGAGCGCGAGTAGAAAGCCGCGGCCTGCGGTCATTGGGTAGCTGGACCCGGGACCGGCTCGGCCAGCAGCGCCTCGATGAGCGCGCGGGCCGGCGCACTCTCCCACCGGCGAGGTCCGATGGCAAAGGCGATGGCCCGTCCATCCCGGCCGACGACGAACGTCGTCGGAAGCCCGATGACGCCGTACAGGGCATTGATCTTGCCGTCCGGATCGAACACGAGCGGGAACGTCAGGCCCAGCTCCTTGGCGTAGCGCCTGACGGTCTCCTTGTTCTCACGGGCATTGACCGCGATGATCGCGAATCCCCGCGGCGAGAACTCGCGCTGGAGCCGCTCCAGCGCGGGCATGTCTACCCGACACTCGAGACACCAGCTCGCCCAGAAGGTCAGAACAATGACCGTCCCTCGGTACTCCGTCATTGACAGTTGCCGGGCGTCGAGCGTGCTGCCACTGAACTGGGGAGGCGCCGTGCGGGAGGTATAGCCACGGAGGTCGAGGGTCTTGAGAAGAGGTGCCAGCGCCGGCTGATCGGCGCTCGCGGCCCCGGCCAGGCCGGCGACGAGCAAGCCGAACGCGAGCAGCCGTGCGGCGAGCCAGGCGGGCGGCCATGCGTCCATCGCAGCCGGGCGGCTCGGCGTCATGGTCAGCGCTTGCCGAGCACCTCTCGGATATCCCGCAGGAGGGTGTCGCTAGGAACAACCGTCCCCCCGCCGTTTTCGATTATCCACTTCTTGCGGATGACGCCCTGCGGATCAATCAGAAAAAACGACCTGTTCGCCCACATGTATTTCTCATTGAAGACTCCGTAGCTGCGCATGACCTTCGCTCCGGGAAAGTCGCTGAGCAGCGGGTACGGCAGCTTCAGAGATTCGGCGAACGTCTGCTGCGAGAAGGTCAAGTTGGAACTGATCCCGAGGTTCTGGATCCCCAGGGCTTCGAACCGCTTGTAGTCGGCCTTCCTGGCTAACAGGTTCGCCGCTCACGTGGGACCGAAGTCCGCGAGGTAGAACTCAAGGAGGACCCACTTCTTACCCCGAAAGTCATTGAGGGAGATATCGCCACCGGTGGTACTCGCCAGGCTGAAGGCGGGCGCCGGCTCGCCAACCTCCACCGCCCTCGCCGGCCCTGGACCGACGGCGACCAAGGTCATTCCCAGTACCGTTGCCAGCAGCACGACCCCAAACGTTCGGCTCACCAAGTTCCCCATGTCTGCGTCTTCCCCCGTGAAAGTGTCGGCGTTCGTTCTTGGACGGTGCGTCCTACTGCTTCCCAGTCAACTCGCGCGCTACCTTGAGTATGTCCACGCTGGGGAAAACGGCGTTGTTCGCGATCAACCACTTCCCCCGGACGATCCCCCGCCGATCCACCAGGAAGAACGCCCGCCGTGCAGCCGTATTCGGTCGATGCTCGACCACCACACCGCTGTCCTTCACGGGGCCAATCTGGTCGGGCCACAGGACGCCGTAATTCCGGATAACCTGGAGGTCCGGAGAGTCGCTGAGGAGCGGGTACGGGAGCTTCAGCGACTCCGCAAACGTCTGTTGTGCGAAGGTGTGGTCGGCGCTGATCCCGAGAATCTGGACGTTCAAGTCCCGGAACCTGCCATAGTCGACCTTCCTGGTCGACAGGTTCGCCGCTCACGTTGGAGACTCGCCGACGTAGAACTCGATGAGAACCAGCTTGCTGCCGCGGAACTGGCTCAGGCTGATCTTCTCCCCCGTCGTGCCGGGGAGCGTAAAGTCCGGCGCCTTCTCCCCGACCTCCAGGGCTGTGGCCGCGCGGGCTCCCACGAGCACGCCGGCCAGCAGCGCGCCCAACAGCAACCAGCTTCTCACGAGCTTCGGCAGCCTGCTCATGTGTCGATCTCCTGGCCGTCAAGGTACACCAGTTGCACTATATAAGGTACCCATTTGCACTATATCGCAGCGGGCGACAATGAGAATCATCTAGAAAGCGACGTGGGACTATCACGGAACCATGGGAAACGGACGGGCCCATCGCCCGCAATCGCCAAGGCAAACAATTCAGTAAACAGATGTAGCTTCGCGGCCAGCGTTGACTGCTTACCGTGTCGCACAGACCTCCGCGGCCATGACGCGCGGGTCCTTGCAACGGGCGTTCCGGGTAACCCGGAGCAGCACCGCCTCGTGAAATCCCGCCTCGCGGAACTCGTCCAGGAAGGCACCGCCTTCCTTCGCCCCGGCGATTCAGGCAAACCACTCCGCCTCGGTGAAGTGGCCAGGTTTGGAGACGGCTTCCCGCAAGATGAGTTCCGCGCCATAAACATATCCGCCCGGCCGCACGACTCGCGCGAGTTCCCTGAAGATTTCAGCGCGCGCGGGGTTGAGATTGAAAATGCCGTTGACGAGTGCCACATCCACCGCAGCGCTCTCCAGCAGGAGCTGCTCGGCGTCGCCTCGAAAAAACGTCACGTCGACGCCGAACACGGCCGCGGCCTGACGTGCGCGTGCGAGCATCGAGTCGCTGAAGTCAATCCCGATCACGCGCCCGCCTCCTCCTACCCGCCGTGCGGCGATCAGGCTATCGAGGCCTGCCCCACAGCCTAGGTCGAGCACGGTGGCGCCCGCCGGGATCGCCGCGAAGACCGCTACGTTAGAGACTCCCGCAAAGGCCTCGACCGAGATCGGAGGCAAGGTCTCAAGCCACTCGGCGGGATATCCGAGCCGCTCGGCCAGAACCCGGCCAACCGGGAACGCATGCTTTTCCAAGGGCCTCTCGGCGGCTGCGGAATAGGCTTTCTGGACAGCGTTTCGGAGTTGCGAGGAGACACCGCCGGGTAACTGGGCCATGGGTCCCTCCCAGAAGGCGACAGTCAAACCATCGGTTTCGACCATAGGTCCTTCGACTCAACATCTTTAACTTCAATTTCCACAGCTAGGCGGCCGGCCGCCCACTTCACAAGGCTTCAATTCACCTCGTGAGCCCAGCGTAGGCGGGTCGCTTGAATAAGGTCAAATCACATGTTCTTATCTGATCGGTAAGCTAAGGCTTATGGGTTCTTCACTCCGGCAGTTCGAGGTGTTCCTGGCCGTCGCGCGCGCGAAAAGCTTTCGTCGAGCGGCGGAGGCGCTTCATCTCAGCCAGCCGGCCCTGTCCCAGCACGTCGGCGAGCTCGAGCGGGAGCTCGGCGCGAGGCTCTTCGATCGCCTCGGGCGGACGGTCGAGCTCACCGAGGCCGGGCGCATTCTCGAGGGGCATGCGCAGCGCCTCTTCGCCACCCTGGAGAGCGCCCGCGAGGCCATACGTGAGCTGAGCGGGCTCAGGCGTGGCTCTCTCGTCGTCGGGGCGAGCACGACGCCCGGCATCTACGTGCTACCGGGCGTCCTCGCCGTTTTCCAGACCCGCTACCCCGGGATCGAGCTCAAGCTCCAGATCGCCAACTCAGCCCTCATCGAGCAGCGCGTCCGGGCGAACGAGGTGGATCTCGGGGTCGTGGGTGGCCACGTGCTCCGGCAGGGCGAGGAATGCCTGGCGGCGGGCCTGCTGGACGAGCTGGTGCTGATCGTTCCGCCCAAGCACCGCTGGGCGGGGCGGCGCGAGGTCTCACCCGGCCTTCTGGTCCAGGAACGGATGCTCATGCGGGAGGAGGGCTCGGCGACTCGCCAACTGACGGAGCGAATCTTCCAGCAGGCGGGGGCCCGGTTCACCGTCGCCATGGAGCTCGGCCACACCGAAGCCATCAAAGAGGCGGTCGCCGCGGGGCTCGGCGTGGCCTTCGTTTCCGTGCACGCCGTGCGCGGGGAGATCAAGGCGAAGCATCTCTTCGCGGTGCGCCTCAAGGGGTTCAGGCTCCGGCGGCACTTCCACGTGATCCACAACGAGGCCCGCCTGCTGACGCACAGCGCGCGGGCGCTCGTGGAGGCGCTCAGTGGAGCCCGAGGGGAGACCGAGCGCCGGACCGCCCGTGGCGAACGGGCCGCGTCTCCAGCCGGACGGACCCTATGAGGCGCCAAAGTCCGCCAGCATCCGGTCGATGGGGACGAGGCTCACGAGCGGCACAGGCCGATCGACGGCGAAGGCCAGGAAGAAGAAGGGGGAGGAAGACGAGCCCGAAGGTCACGACCGGGGGCTTGAAGTAGTGGATCAGCACGTCCTTTTTCGCTATGACCAACGCCACGCGCGCTTGCTCCCACCAGCGATTCACAAGTCACCTCGGCCAACAATCTTCGGCGCGGCGGCCGCGGCCCGTGGCCCGAGCCGCGATCTCCTGGGCCGTGGCGCCCGGTGTCCGCGTGTAGACCCGGACGCCCGCGCCGCCGCGCGGCCAAGCCATCGTTCACGATGTCGTGGCCGTTCAGGAGCGCCGGGCCGTCGCTGGGGGGCACGTAGCCGGTCAGCATCCTGACGGTCGTGCTCTTCTCGGCCCCGTTCGGGCCGAGGAAGCCGAAGACCTCGCCCCGCCGGACCGCAAAGCTCACGTGGTCGTGGTAGGTGTCACTCACCGAGAGCACTCGGCATCATGCCGCACGCCCGTCCGGACCCTGGCACCTCGCTTCGAACTCGTCCTTACCGATCTCTTCGCATGCGTAGACGCTGGGCAGCGACCTGGTCCGCGGCGTTTCTGTCAGAACACCGGCGTCGGCACGGTGCCCCAGCCGCTTCCTGGCGGCGTGTCCCGGACGGCGAGGATCTCCCTCGTGTGCAGGTGGACGTCGACGAAGAAGAGTGGCCGTCTCGTGACGGCAATCCCGAAGTCATCCACCGGCGACGCGAGCGTCCGCCCGCGCGCGGACACGTCGACGAAGATGATCCGGCGCTTCAGCGTGGGGCTCTCGTGCATGGCGGCCCCGTGGCCCACGGCACCGGGATGGCCATGCCCTTGCGCGAGGTGCGCCACGGGATGAAGCACGTAGTCCGTGATCATTCGGACCGTTGTGTGGCGGGCGAAGAGCTTCCACTCCTCCCCGGTGTCCGCGATCATGCCCTGCATCGTGTAGTCGATCGGGACGAAGTACGCGAGGACGCGGCCTGGGTGATCTCGGACTGCGCCGAGCCTCGCGGCGACGGCCGGGTCCTTGAGCACGTCGGGCAGGACCTCCCGGGCGGCCGTCAGGTCCTCGGGCGTGATGGTGATGACGTCCACCGGGCCGACGGCGCCCAGCGGCAGATGGCGGACGGTATAGGCGCGCGCCAGGAAGCCGGCGCCGACACTGATCACGAGCAGGGCCGCGAGGATCGCGAGCCCGCGGCCGGCGCCGAGAGGCCGCGGAGACTCGGGCAGCGGCGTCCGGTTCCAGGGCAGGCGCGGGAAGAACATGCCCGTGCGCGCCATGAAGCCGCGGTAGCCGTCCCCGAAGCGAGCGAGCATGCGCCGCTCCTCGTCCCTCGCGAGCAGGTAGTAGAGGAACAGCATGACGGCGAGGAGGACGAGCGTGAGGAACCGCGGCCACAGGATGGCGAGGCCGAACCCCGACACGGCAAGGGCGAGGTACTGCGGGTGGCGGATTACCGCGTAGAGGCCCCGCGTCGCGGGCCCTGTCCGGAGGAGCTTGCCCGCGTAGACCTGGACAGCGCAGGCGAGGAAGACGACGGCGCCCACGATGAACGCCACGGACCCGAGCACCCGGATGGCGCTCAAGGCCGGATCGGGTGAGATGACCATGTGCGGGAGGAAGAACGCCGTGAGCCAGCGCGTAGCCGGCGAGCGATCGAGCGCCAGGAGGACCGGGTTGAAGACCGCGTAGAAGAAGAGGGCGAACGGGCTGATCATGATCACGATCTCGAGGGCGACGACGAAGGACAGAACGATTGCACCCCGTGCCGCGAGGCGCCGCCCCGCACCGGCGTCCGCCCGCTGAGCCTGTTCCGTGGGGATCGTCGCTTTCATAGCCACCTCCATTGCCATGATGGCGGAAGCCGAGGCAACAAAGCGATGACTTAAATCACACACGACTGAACCAGCGACTTTCACAGGCGCTTGTGGGGCGGCTCCGATGCCGCTAAGATCACCGCACTAGGGGGGTGCCATGCACTACATCAGGCCTGTTCTCGGCGTCGCGCTGGCCGTTCTTCTGCTGGCGACTCCTGCGGCCGGCCAGGCGCCGGCCTCGCGAGAAGGCAAGCACGGCGGCGTGCTTCGGCTGGTGCACCGCGAGGACTTGCCGCAAGGCTTCGCCATTCACGAGACCGCCACGAATTCGGTCACGTGGCCGGCGATGCCCTGCTACAGCAACCTCGTCATCTTCGACCAGCTCAAGCCCATCGGGCGCGTCGAGACCATCGTCCCCGAGCTGGCGGAGCGCTGGTCGTGGCAGGACAACTACAGAAACCTCGTGTTCTTCCTGCGAAAAGACGCCCGCTGGCACGACGGGCAGCCCGTCACATCCAAAGACGTGAAGTTCACCTTCGACTTGGTGCGCGAGGCCAAGGACGCTCCGACCAAGCTCCGTCTCAATCCGCGAAAAGAATGGTACGCCAACGTCGAGGCCATTGAGGCTCCTGACCTCTATACCGTCGTCTTCCGGCTCAAGCGTCCGCAGCCGTCGCTGCTGGCGATGCTCGCCTCCGGCTACTCGCCGGTGCTCCCGGCGCACGTTCCGCTGGCGGAGCACCGCACGCGGTGCCTTGGCAGCGGCCCCTTCAAGTTCAAGGAGTGGAAGCGGGGCCAGTACGTGGACCTGGTGAAGAACCCGGACTACTTCGTGAAAGGCCGCCCGTACCTCGACGGCGTGCGCTACATCATCATCGTCGAGCGGGGAACGCGGGTTGCCGCGCTGCAGACCGGGCAGGTGGACGTGGCGTACCCCGGCGACACCACGGTGGCGATCGCCGAGCAGCTGCGCGCCTCCGTGCCCCGGATGGTCTTCACGGAGACCGCCACCAACGTCAGCGAGAACCTGCTCCTCAACACGAAGCGGCCGCCGTTCGACAATGTCAAAGTCCGCCGCGCCCTCAGCCTGGCCATCGATCGGCCCGCGTACGTGAAGGCCGTCCACTCCGGGAGCGCCATCGTGGGCGCCGCCATGGCGCCCAAGCCGTGGGGCGCCTGGGGGCTCCTGCAGAAGGACACGGTCCAGCTCCCGGGCTACGGCAAGGGGGAAGAGGAGAAGGTGCGGGCCCGCAAGCTCCTCGCCGAGGCAGGCTTCGGGCCCGCCAACCCGCTGAAGGTCGAGATGGTCACGCGCGCCATCGCCATCTACCTTGACTTCGCCGCCTTCGTGATCAGCGAGTTCAAGCACGTCGGGGTGGACGCCGCGCTCAAGCAGATCGAAACCGCGCAGTGGCACCCGCTGGCCACGCGTCGGGAGTTTCAGATGGCCGCCAACCTTACGGGTCTCGGCGTGGACGACCCCGACGCCAACTTCTACGAAAACTACGCCTGCGGCTCATCGCGCAACTACGGCGACTACTGCGACGAGCAGGTGATGCGGCTCATCGACCAGCAGTCGCAGGAGACCGATCCCCAAAAGCGCCTCACGCTCGTCTGGCAGATCCAGAGGAAGCTCGAGGAGGACGCCGCGCGGCCGACGATGGGCTGGCGGGTCGACCGCTTCGCGCACCACCCGTACGTGAAGAACCTGATTCCGAACCAGGTCACCTACAACTGCTGCCGTCTCCAGGAAGTCTGGCTCGACAAGTAGCGGGGTCAACCTGACCCCTGTAACAGCGCGGCGTGTGCAGCGCGGGGCGTATCTTCGTGACCATGGTCGTGTCTCCTCCCGATCGGCGTGCGGCAGCTCACTATCGCATGGCGCGATACCGGCGGCAATCGGCGAGGCGGAGGTGTCCGGGCCGCCGTGCGGAACATCTTGAGGAGCTCGTCGACCTTGCCCCACATGGGATCGTTCTCCCACTTCTTGGTGGGGCCGACGCTGTAGGCCTCCTGGTCTGGAGCCGCGTGCCGTAGTTGTCTCGCCGGCGTGGAAGGCGCGGTGATTGTTCGTGTCGTCCCAGGCCAGTCCACCCTTGTCGCGGCAGTCCTTCCAGAACGCTGTGGGGAGGCCGCGTCCTGGGCCTGGGTCCCGCACGCCCGAGCCCCCCACGACCGAGCGGTGGGGGCTCAGCCTTTGGTGCTGCCGGAGGTGAGGCCGGAGATGTAGTAGTCCATGAGGAAGACGTACAGCAGGACCGGGGGCAGGCAGGCGAGCACCGCGCCCGCCATGAGCCCGCCCCAGTGATAGACGTCCCCCTTGATGAGGCTCGTCACCGTGCCGGTCGTGAGCACCTGCTGGTCGCTGGAGAAGAGGAAGGCCAGCGGGTAGAGGAAGCCGGACCAGGACACGGTGAAGGCGAAGATCGTCGCGGCGATGATCCCTGGCACCGCAACGGGCAGGAAGATCCGGACGAGCATCTGCCAATGGTTGGCCCCGTCCACGAGCGCCGCCTCGTCCAACTCCTTGGGGATCGAGGCGAAGTAGCCGATCAAGAGCCAGGTGCAGAACGGCACGATGAGGGTCGGGTAAACGAGGACCAGCGACCACTTGGAGTTGAGCAGCCCCAGCATGCCGATGATCTTGAAGAGGGGGATGAAGAGCAGGGAGTCGGGCACCAGGTAGACCAGGAACACGGCGGTACCGATCACGCCCGCGCCGAGGAAGCCGAGCCGCGAGAGCGCGTAGGCCGCCAGCACGCTGATCAGCATGGAGATGAAGACGACCGGGACGGTGACGAGCACCGAATTCTTGAAGTAGATCAGGAAGTCGGTCTTTTCGAAGAGGTCCCGGTAGTGCTGGAACGTCACGCCCTCCTGGATGATCAGGGGGATGCCCTTGAGCCCCTCGATCTCGTGGTTGGTCTTGAGCGAGGTGATGGCCATCCAGTACGGCGGAAAGAGGAAGAAGACGACGAACAGCAAGAGGATGCCGTAGCAGGCGACCAGGGTCAGCTTCCGGCGGGAGCGCTTCGTCCTGAGCGTCACATGGTGCTCCGGCGGATCCCGCGAAGGATGAAGAAGGCGGACACGGCGAGGATGGGGAACATGAAGAGCGACACCGCCGCCCCCAGGGGCACATCGCCAGTGGCGATGCCGAGCTCGAAGGCGTAGGTCGCGAAGACGTGGGTGGATTGCCGAGGGCCGCCCCGCGTGAGGACCCGGATGATGTCGAAAGTGGCGAACGTCACGATGGTGGAGAAGAGCACCGTGATCGCGATGATGTTCTTCAGCATGGGCAGCGTGATGAAGCGCAGGCGCTGCCAGGCGCTGGCCCCGTCGATGGCCGAGGACTCGAACAGCTCGTTGGGGATCGACTTGAGCCCCGCCAGGTAGATGATCATGAAGAAGGGCGTCCCGTACCAGATGTTGACGAGGATGACGGAGAACTTGGCCCAGGAGGGCTCCGACAGCCAGGGCTTGGGGCTGATGCCGAGGAGCGCGAGGATCCAGTTGAGCGCGCTGTGGGTGGGCTCGTAGATCCACCACCAGCCGAGGCTCGACAGCGCCAGCGGCATGACCCACGGGATCAGGGACAGCCCGCGCCAGATCCGCTGGCCGCGGACGGGGAGGGTGTTGATGACCACGGCCAGCGTGAAGCCGAGTATGGCCTTCCAGAGCACCGCCAGGCCGGTGAAGAGGAAGGACATCTGGACCACCATCCAGAAGGTGTCGACCGTCAGCAGGTAGCGGAAGTTGGCGAGCCCGACGAAGGCCGTCTCCCGCTTGTTGAGCAGGCTGAGGTAGATCGAGTAGAAGAACGGGTACCCGACGAGGCCGCCGATCAGGAGGATCAGCGGCAGGCACATGAGCACACCGATGGCGGAGCGAGACCGGAGGCGCCGCCCGAGCTGCAACCGCGCGGGGTGGGCCCGCGCGGCTGCGGCGACGTCAACGGTGGTGGTGGGGCTCATCCTGCTGCGCTCACCCTCGCTGCTTGTAGCTCTCGAGCTCCTTGGCCGCCCACTTGACCGCGTCCTTGGGAGTCGTGCCGCCCGAGGTGACCTTGCCGACCATGGTCGGCAGCAGCCACTTGTAGTAGACCTGCACGCCGTACTCCTGCTTGGCCGGGTAGCCGGCGGTGATGATTTTCTCGTCGCCCCGGATCGGGTAGTTGTACTGGCCGCCCGGCGGCGGAACGATCTCGGTCCAGACGGGGTGGGTCATGAACGACGGGAGCTGCGGGTAGTCGTAGCCCTGAGAGGCTGTGATCAGCTTCCACTGGACCTCCTTCAGAGACAGGTAGAGCAGGAGGTCCTTGGCGGCCTGCTTGTTCTTCGACCACGACCAGATGCCCCAGGAGAACGGCAGGGCGCCCCGCCACCGCCCCTTGGGTCCGCGCGGCATGTCGTGGTGCCAGACCTGGGCGGCCACCTGGGGCTGGTCCCGCTTGGCCACCGTCCAGGCGCTGGGGGGGTTGATGATGGCCGAGCCCTTGCCCGAGATCAGCCAACGGTTGTTGGAGGCGTCGTCCCAGCCGTAGATCTCCTTGGGCATGTACTGGGTGAGCTCGCGGAGGTACTCGATCACCTGGAGCGTCGCGTCCTGCTCGATGGTGATGTTGCCCTTCTCGTCCATGGGGAAGACGCCGTGGTCGGCGAAGAGCGGCCCCAGCCAGTCGTTGGAGTCGGTGTTCTCGGCGATGGAGGCGCCGAAGGGAAAGCCGGCCGCGTGCACCTTTTTGGCGCCGGCCAGGAACGCCTTCCAGTCCCAGGCCTCGATCTTCTTCTTGTCCCGCTTCTTCACGTCGGCCGGGAAGATGTCCTGGACGTCGATGCCCGCGCTCTTCTTCCAGATGTCCATCCGGGTCTCCAGCGGGTACGTGTGGGACCCGATGGGCGCGGGGACGGTGATCCAGCGGCCGTCCTGGTAGTTCATGTAGACCGCGTTGTCGTTGTACTTGCCGTACTGCTTCTGGATCGACTCCACCACGTCGCTGACCGTCTCGAGCTTGTCTTTGTAGAGGGTGCCGTACCACGTCCCGAAGGCGATGATGTCGTGACCGGAACCCGCCCGGTATTCGGCGGCGGACGTCAGGTCGAGCTTGTTGCCGATGGACGTGATGAAGTCGATGCTGATATCGACCCGATTGCTCTTTCCCCACTCCATGACGATGCCCTTCAGCACATCGTTGGCGCCGGGGACCCAGTGGTCCCAGACGCCGAACGTGAGCTTGGTCTGGGCGCGGGCGACGTGCGGGAACCCCGCGACCGCCGCGGCGGCGGCCCCGGTGGCGGTGGTCTTCAGGAAGTCTCGGCGAGTTCGCTGCTCCATTGCGGTTCTCCTCTAGGGGTTAGCCTGACCCATCGCAGATTCCAGAGCGGGTACCGTCCGGGGACGAAATCGGAGAAACATCGGTCCGGCGACGATGCTAGCACAACTTCCGCATCCCCGCCCCGCCTACTGGAAGAGTACGTTCGGGGAGATGGGGTCTTGAAATCCGGCATCGCGACCGAACCAATCCCTGATACCCGCTGGAATATGATGCTTCAAGACCTGAACCGGCCCGGGTTTCACTGCTGGGGAGTTCGCTCAGACTGCGGCGGCGGTCGCAGTCTCGGCGCCGCGGGCTGAGGTCTCCCAGTACTCCTGGAAGACCTCCCACACTTCTGCCGGGCTCTTCGTGTGGAAGATGCGGGCGCGGCAGTCGGTGGCGTGCACCAGCCCGTCCGTGTACCAGGCGAGGTGCTTCTTCATCTGCGAGAGCGCGTAGCGGTCGAAGCAGTGCTCCTGGATCAGGGCCATGTGCCGGCGGATGACGTGGTCCTTGTAGTCGCGCTGGGCTTCAGGCTGGAGCGCGTCGAAGCCCTCGTCGAAGACCCACGGGCTGCCAAGCGTGCCCCGGCCGATCATGACCGAGTGGCAGCCCGTGTCGTCGACCATGCGCCGCGCCTCGGCCGTCGAGCCCACATC
>JAUSJX010000169.1 GCA_030647435.1 Candidatus Rokuibacteriota bacterium | reverse complement strand
GAGCGCCGCTACCAGAGCCGTGTCGTCTCCCAGCTCATGCGCCGGGCCCAGGAACTCGGCTACACCCTCACCAAAACCGCGGACGTCTCACCCCCTGCCGGTTCACCCGCGTGATGATGTTACTTGGAAGAGCAGGCTAGCATTCAACCGACCCTCACCCCGATCCTCTCCCTGAGAGGGAGAGGGAGCGAGGTACGAACGGAGGTCTCTTGATGGAAGAGAAAGTGATCGCGTCGTGGAAGTACAAGAAGGGGGCGCTCGACGCCAAGACGGCGTACCTGTGCTACCTCGCGGCGAACCTGGCCGCGGGCAACACCCACTGAGCCAAGCGTGACCTGGCGGGCGCCAGGGCCGCGGGAGCGAGCGAGGACGAGGTGCGTGAGGCGATCAGCTTCGCCATCCGCGCCAATGCCGCCAAGACGCATGCCGACATCCTCAAGGTCTACGAGCCGGGCAGCTGAATGGCCGAGATCCGCCTGACCACGGGGTTCTCCACCGTCATGGGCCCGGACCAGGACGCGATCACGCGGCTCCTGACCGAGACCATCGAGCAGATCGCCCAGGACGACAAGAGCTTCACGCGCGCCAAGATCGTGTTCACCGAGTCCGACGAGCGCTGCGGGCTGACGGCCGAGCTCGACGGCGTCAAGAAGGAAGGCGTGCCGCTCCAGATCAATCTCGAGCAGCTCGAGGACGCCCAGACGCAGCCCGGCGCCCGCGCCCAGCTCAAGGAAGCCCTCCGCCTCTACTTCCGGAGGGTGATGGGGAAGCCGTGACGGCCGACGCGGGCCTGCTCCTCTTCCTCTACCGCGGCTGCGCGTTCCGCGTCGCCGACGGCGTCCAGCCGCCCAAGGCCGGTTCGCTCCTCTTCTGCCGCCACCTCGAGTTCCGCTCCGGCGAGACCGTGCTCGAGATCGGCACCGGTGTCGGGCTCGCCGCGGTGCTGGCCGCGCGCGAGGGCTGCCGCGTCCTCGCCACCGACGTGGTGCCGGCGGCGGTCGAGTGCGCCAGGGCCAACGCGCTCCTGAACGGCGTCGCCGACCGGCTGGAGGTGCGCCTCGGCGACTGCTTCGAGCCCGCGCGTGGGCAGGTTTTCGACCTCATCTGCACGAGCCCGCCCCAGATGCCGACGCCGCCGGGGCGCGAGCGCGGCGACCCGAGCGCGGCCGCCGACAATGGCGGCGTGGACGGCTGGGAGCTGCTCGACCGGGTGATCGCCGGCGCGCCCGCGCACCTAAAGCCCAGCGGCCGGCTCGTCTTCACCCTGTTCGGCTTCCTCGGTCCCAAGGGCGCCTGTGCGCGGCTCGAGGCGGCGGGACTCGAGCCGTCCATCCTCGCCCGCGAGACGCACGGCTTTCCCCGGATTGGGTACGAGCGGCTCGAGCACATCCGCGGTCTCGACACCGAAGGCGCCCTGCCGGCGGCCGGCATGCCCGCCACGGTGGAGCGACTCGTGGTCCAGGGAACGAGGCCCCGATGATGGCCACGCCAGCCGCAGGCGCCCCAGCCGCGGAACCAAAGGTCCTGATCGTCAACGCCGACGACTTCGGTCTCACGGGGGGTGTGAGCCGCGGCATCCTCGAGGCCCACCGGAACGGCATCGTCACGAGCACCACCCTCCTCGTGAACCGCGACATCCCGCCTGCACAGGTGGAGGAGCTCAAGGCCTCGGGCCTCGGCGTCGGCGTGCACCTCAACCTGACGCTCGGGACGCCCGTCGCCGATCCCAAGCGCGTGCCCTCGCTCGTGGACGCCGAGGGCCGGTTCGTCCGCGACGCGCGCGAGGCCGCGGCGCGGGCCAAGCTCGACGAGGCGCGCATCGAGCTCGGCACCCAGATCGATGTCTTCAGGGGGATCATGGGACGCTTCCCGACTCACCTCGACACCCACCACCACGTCGGACGCCTCGAGCCCGTCCTGGAGGTGGTGCTCGACTTCGCCCGGGCGCTCCGCGTGCCCGTGAGAAGCCAGGACGCTGAGGTGCGGGCCGCCGCGAGGTCTCTCGGCCTGCGGACGCCGGACCACTTCATGGGCGAGTCCGGCCCCGAGGCCTACTGGTCGCGCGAGCGGGTCCTCGAGCACCTGGCCGCGCTCCCCGCGGGCCTCTCGGAGTTCATGACCCACCCGGGCTACTTCGACGATGAGCTTGCCTACAGCCGCTACGGACGCCAGCGCGAGACCGAGCTCGCGGGCCTGACGGATCCGGGCGTCAGGCAGGCCGCTCAAAGCTACGGCATCCGCCTCGTCCACTTCGGGAACTGCTGATGTCGAAGCGGGGTCTCATCGGTGTGGACCTCGGCGGCTCGGTGGTTGCGGCCGGGCTCGTCACCCCCGACGGCGAGGTGCTGGCCCAGGCGCAGGACCCGACCCACAAGCGCGGCCCCGGCACCGCGGTCGCGACCGTCCTCGACGTGATCCAGCGAATGCACCAGACGGCGCGCGCCTTCGGCGTGATCGTCGAGGGTATCGGCATCGGCGTGCCGGGCACCGTGGACACCGAGCGCGGCGTCATCGGCCAGGACATCCACTACGTGCCGGAGCTGGCGGGCGCGCCGCTCGCGGCGACGGTCGCGGCCGAGACCGGGATCCCCGTCTACGTGGACAATGACGTCAACGTGCTGGCGCTCGGAGAGTTGATGTTCGGCGCGGGACGGGGCGCCCGCTTTCTCGTGGTGCTCGCCATCGGCACCGGCGTGGGCGGCGGCATCATCCAGGACGGGCGGCTCGTGCGCGGGCAGGGCGGCTTCGGCGGCGAGCTCGGTCACGTGCCGATCAACTTCGACGGACGCGCCTGCATCTGCGGCGGGCAGGGCTGCCTCAAGACGTACGTCTCGGGCACGGACATCGCGCTCATAGGAACAGAGCGTCTTAAACGCAATGTCTCCGCCGACGACGTGTTCCGGATGGCCGATGAGAGCAACCCGACCTGCCAGGAGTTGGTTACCGAGGTCTGCCGCGCGCTCGGGGCCGGGCTCGCGGTGATCGTCAACGGCCTCAACCCGGAGCGCCTCATCGTCACGGGCGGGGTGGCGGAGTCGCTCAAGCCGCTCGAGCTCCGCATTCTCACCCAGCTCCAGCGCTACGCGTTCGCGCGGGCGCTCGAGTCGACTCGCGTCGAGATCGTGCCGCAGAGCAAGCAGTCGACCGTTCGCGGCGGCGCCGCGCTGGTCCAATACGAAACCGAGCGACGGAGGGCTCCTATCCGATGAAGGCGATCACGTTCCACGGGACCGGGGATGTGCGGGTCGAGTCGGTGGCCGACCCGAAGATCATGGAGGCGACCGACGTCGTGGTGCGGATCACGACGAGCGCGGTCTGCGGCTCGGACCTGCACCCCTACCACGGCCGGGGCGCCGCTCCCGGCGGGCCGCCGCTCGTCGAATCGGGCTCGGTCATGGGGCACGAGTTCATGGGAGTGGTGGAGGAGGTGGGCGCGGGGGTCACGCGCCTGAAGAAGGGCGACAGGATCATCGCGCCCTTCTCGATCTCCTGCGGCTCCTGCGAGTGGTGCCGGATGCACCTGCCGACCCAGTGCACGACCACGGGGCGCGCGGTCTTCGGCGGGCGCTTCGGCAAGCAGTACCCGGGCGGCCAGGCAGAATGGATCCGCGTTCCCTTCGCCGATCACATGTGCGAGAAGGTGCCCGCCGGCATGACCGACGAGCAGGTCTTCTTCCTGGGCGACATCCTCTCGACCGGCTACTTCTGCGCCGAGAACGCGGGCATCCGCCCAGGCGACACGGTCGCGCTGTTCGGCGCGGGACCGGTGGGGCTCCTCGCGCTGCAATCGGCGCAGCTCTTCGGGCCGTCGCGCGTCTACGTCGTGGACCGCGTGGACTACCGCCTGAAGCTCGCGGAGGAGATGGGCGGCATTCCGGTGGACCTCGACAAGGTCGAGCCGGTCGCCGAGCTGCGGCGGCTCACGGGCGGGCGCGGCCCCGACGCGGTCCTCGAGTGCGTCGGCCACGAGGTGCCCTTCGGCCAGGCCATCCAGGCGGTGCGGCCGGGGGGCACGGTCTCGTCGGTGGGCGTCTACGTCGAGAACTCGATCGGCTTCCCGGTGCGCGAGGCCTTCTTCAAGGACCTGACGCTCAAGATGGGCATCTGCAACGCGCGCAACTTCATCCTGCCGCTGATGCCGCTCATCCAGGCCGGCAAGCTTCAGCCGACGCGCATCATCACCCACACCCTGCCGCTCGCGGACGGGCCGAAGGGCTACGCGATCTTCGACAAGAAGGAAGACCGCGCCATTAAGGTAATGCTCAAGCCCTAGCCCGGATTATGCGTGAAGAGAACGCCACCCTCACCCCGACCCTCTTCCTCGGAGAGGGAGAGGGTGACGTTTCGGTTCCCTCGCCCCCGGAGGGGGAGAAGGCAGGGTGAGGGGGCGGCGAGAACGCGGGCCGGGTCAGAGCTTCACCGGTGTGAACTCTGGCGTGTACATGTCGCTGAGCGGCAGCCGCGTCTTGAGGACGCCCAGCTCGAGCAGGGTATCCTGCATGAACTTCATCGCGTCGAGGTCCATGCGCCCGTCCGTCGACAGCAGCGGGCGGATGAGCTCGTAGGCGCGCTTGGTCGGGGCCTCCGGCCAGCCGATGGCCTTGGAGGCGATCTTGATGCTCTCGCCGGCGTTGTCGCGGCAGAAGCGGGCCCCCTGGAAGATGCTCTTGAGCGCCCGGCTGACGACGTCGCGCTTGGCCTTGATGATGTCGTCGGTCGAGTAGGCGACGAGGCTGATCCACTTGGGGGTCAGCTCGTCGAGCCGCATCAGGATGTGCCCGGCGCCCTCGGCTTCGATCACCACGCCCGCGTCACCGAAGATGGTGCCCTGGATCTCGCCGCGCTTGAGCGCCGCCATCTGCGCGTCGAGGCCGCCGAGGCCGACGATGCGCACGTCCTTCTCGGGGTCCCAGTTCATCTTCTTGGCCAGCATGCGGGCGAAGACCCACGTGGTGGAGCCGACGACGGTACAGCCGATGGTGCCGCCCTTGAGATCCTCGAGGCGCTTCACCTTGGGCACGACCGTGAGCGTGAAGTGGTTCTTCTCGACGACCGTCGCCAGCGCCCGGATCGTCGTTCCGCGCTCGCGGAAGACGAGCGGGTCCGTCGCCCCGGAGATCCCGATGTCGGCCGAGCCGGAGAGCACGCCCTTGAGCAGGTCGGGGCCGCCCTTGAAGGGGATCAGCTCGGCGTCGAGGCCGTTCTGCTTGAAGTAGCCCTTCTCGATCCCGACCAGGGTCGGCGTCACGACCCCGAAGTCGCCGAGCACGACCGCGCCGATCTTAACCGGCGTCAGCGGCTGCGCTCCCGCGGCCGAGGTCCGAGCCACCGCGGCTGCTGCCACGCCCGCCGCCGCCGTCTTGAGGAAGATGCGCCTCGTCGTCATGGGTAAGTCTCCTTTTGATGAACGGGCATTCTAGGACCGGGCATGTTAGCCCGGATTATGCGTGAACACATGCGCCACCCTCACCCCGACCCTCTCCCTCGGAGAGGGAGAGGGAGCCGTTTCGATCCCCTCGCCCCCGGAGGGGGAGAGGGTCGGGGTGAGGGGGCGCATAGGACGCGGAACACGCGTTCGTGAAGAGAGCATGTTAGCGCCAGCGCCCCAAACGCTGGTTCAGATGTTCGAGGAACAGCACGACCGAGATGGACAGCGCCGACACGATCGCCGTGGCCGCGAAGAGCTCCGGCGCCCTGAACGCCAGCGCCATGCGCTGCATCTGGAAGCCCATGCCGCGGTTGCCGGCCAGCATCTCCGCCAGGAGCGCACCCAGCAGGGCGAAGACCACGGCCACCCGCATCGCGGTCAGCACCGAGGGCAGCACTGCGGGGAGCAGGACCTTGCGGCCGACCTGCGCGCGGCTCGCGCCCATGGACACGGCCACCGTCACGAGCGTCGGGTCGACGTCACGGGTGCCGGCGGCGACCAGCACGACCACGGGAAAGATCGCGAACACCGCCGCCGAGAGCGCCGCCGTCGAAAGCCCGATACCGAAGATGAGGGCGATCCACGGCAGGATCAGGATTTTCGGGATGCCGTAGAGCGCCACGACATAGGGCATGGCGACCGCGTGCGCCGTCGGCCGCGAGCCCAGCAGGAGCCCGGCCGGCACGCCCACGCCGACGGCGAGCGCGTAGCCCAGAAGCGTCTTGACGAGCGTGTCGCCGAGGCGCGGCAGGGCTTCGATCGCCGTCGCTCCGAAAACACGGAGGACCGCCGACGGCGCCGGTATGAAGAGCGGGTCGAGCGCGCCCCAGCGCACAGCCGCCTCCCAGGCGAAGAGCGCCACCGTAACGGATAGCGCCTGGCATGCGAGCACCTTCATCCGGCCCATCGCTTCACCCGTCCCTCGATCAGCGAGCCCACGCCGTCGAGCAGCAGCACCGCCGCCGCGACGAGCACGACGAGCGCCGCGTACTCGGCCGTCATCATGAGCCCGTACGCGTAGTTGATCACGTAGCCGAGCCCGCCGCGGGCGCCGAGGAGCTCCCCGACCAGGACGCCCACCACGGAGAGCGCCAGGCCCGAGCGCAAGCCCCCGACCATGGTCGAGGCCATGGCGGGCAGCATGACCTTGCGGAACAGCATCCACGGCCCCGCGCCCATGGACAGAGCGACCGTGACGAGGGTCGCCGGCACCTGGCGGATGCCCGCGAGCACCGAGAGCGTCACGGGGAAGAAGCCGAGCAGGACCCCGAAGGCGATCTTGGAGGCGGGGCCGAGACCGAAGAACAGCATGAGCGAGGGGTACCAGACGACGCTCGGCACGGCGTAGAGCGCTGCAAGCAGCGGCTCGTAGATCCGCCCGAGCGTCTTCCTGAGGCCGAGGAGGAAGCCCACCCACAGCCCGCCCGCGACGGCGAGCGCGTAGGCCGCCGCGATCTCGCCCAGCGTGAGCCAGACGTGGCCCGCGAGCGGAGGCAGGTCGCGGGTCGCGAGCACGCGGCCGAGTGCTGAGGGCAGGCGCGAGGGCCCGACGTAGAGGATGGGGTTGAGCATGCGCGCCGCGGCCTCCCAGACGGCGAGCGCCGCCAGCAGCACCCCCGCGCGCCAGAGCCACACCCTCACGCTTGCCCCTCCATGGCGCGCAGAGATTCTTCGCGCACCTGCGCCCAGAGCTTGGCGTGGAGCGCGACGGCCTCGGGCCCGTCGAGGGCGCGCGGGTAGGGCAGGGGCACCTCGATCACGTCCTTGATGGACCCTGGCCGGGCCGTCATGACCGCGATGCGGTCGGACAGCGCGATCGCCTCGTGGAGGCTGTGCGTGACGAACACGATGGTTCGCGCGGTGCGCCGGCGCACCCCGACGAGCCACTCGCCCATGAGGAGCCGCGTCTGCTCGTCGAGCGCGCCGAAGGGCTCGTCCATCAAGAGGATGGGCGTGTCGAGCGCCAGCGCCCGCGCGATGGCGACCCGCTGGCGCATGCCGCCCGAGAGCTCGCGCGGGTACTTGGCCTCGAAGCCCTTGAGCCCCATGGGCTCGAGCAGTCCCAGCGCGATCTCGCGCCGGCGCGCGGACGGCACGCCCAGGAGCTCGAGGCCGAAGCCGACGTTGTCGAGCGCCGTGCGCCACGGGAAGAGTCCGGGATCCTGGAAGACGAGGGCGACCTTCTTCGGGTTCGGGCCCGTGACCGGCTCACCGTCGATCAAGATGGTGCCCGAGTCCGGGCGCACGAGACCGCCGATCATGCCGAGCACGGTGGACTTGCCGCAGCCGCTCGGGCCCAGGAGCGAGATGAACTCGCGCGGGCGCACCGTCAGGCTGATCCCATCGACGGCGGGAATGGGCCCGCTCGGCGTCACATAGCGCTTGCCAACGCCTTCGATGGCGATGGGCGCGGCGGCGGTCACTCGGGCCTCCGGGGGCTCGGCATCATGGGGCGGCGTGGCCCGAGGCTATGCCGGGCGCATCCGAAGGTCAAGGGCTCGGACGGCTCGGTAGTGTCTCAGTTTGACATTCAGTGGTCCCGGCCCGGAAAGACCTGAACCCACCCCCATTTGTCCTCGTGTTTCCCGTACCTCTCTCCGCACAGGTATTCGGTTCCCCGACCAGCCAGCTTTCGCTCGTATCAGGCGGC
>JAUSJX010000168.1 GCA_030647435.1 Candidatus Rokuibacteriota bacterium | reverse complement strand
AGAACGGAGTGTCTAGCTCGGTGAGTCTTACTCTTAACCGTACTCGATATCACTAACGAAGATGGGCCCAACAGGCCGCCATTCGGGCAATCGCGACCCTCAGCCGTTAGTCGTTGGCGGGGGCGTGGAAATCGAGGCTAGACCACATGCAAACAAGTCTGTGCTGACGCGATGTTAGCGCAAGAAGAGTACGTTCCGGAAGGGGATGGCTGTAATCCGAGTTGTTGCGACCCACGCGAACCCGCGAGCCGCAGCTCGCGCGAGTTATAGGGAAGGCTCTCCGACTCCGGCGGTCCCCGTGCCACACGCCTCGGCTATCACCTTGCCTAACGGCTTCCGCAACAAGCTCTGACCGCGGAACTGAGCCCCAAGCAGCGAGAAGACCTGCTTTACCAACTCCTCGTATTCTTCCACCGTGTTTCGGTAGATGCCGAGGTCGCCGATCTCGTGGAGGTCGCGTGTTGCCAATGGCGTGGACGGATCATAGGCGCGGAGGTCGAGCACCTGGAAGCATGACCGCTCGGGTTCAGGATTGTCGGTGACGAGGATCACGTAGAGCTCTGGCCACTGCTCCGCCACGTCGGAGAGAAAGTCTCCGCCGAATCGCTGGAGGAACTCCGGCACATTGTATCGGTACTTGACTTCGACGCTAAGGACACGCGTGAGCGATGCGCCGTCACCCGTCCGGTCGACCGACTTCCAGACGAGGAAGTCTGGAAGGAATTCGCTGATACCAGTCTTGAGCATCTGTTGCACCTGGCTCTCACGGCCGAGTCGAGCGACCTTGTAGCCGGCACGGCGGAGGATATTCTCCACAAACGCCTCGCCGACGCGGCCCTTGAGGTGGCTCAGGCTATCCATGGCTTGACCGACCGGCAGCCCATGAGAAAAGTTAGCACGCAAGAACCGAGCCATAATACTAGTTACGTGAGATCGGCGGGTTAGGTGGCTTCGGCACCTGTTTCTGTCAGGAATATGTCAGACCAAAGGGGTGGGCTGACGTTTTTCGAAAGTTGAGGGCCAGACTCGAACCCGTGTTTATGGTCCGCCACGCGCTTTCTTACGTGTTTCCGGTAGTTGCGTGCTGTTGAGTCAACACCGAGCCACACGGGATTCAAATTCGTCGGGTGTTTTGATCCCCACACGAACATTTCATCCGGCACGAACGCCTCATCTGGACGGCGTCGAGGTGAAGCCTGTGGTCCGGCACCCGCGGTCCTACGGCGTGAGACTCCGCAGGGACACTCACCGGGAAACTGGGACTCAGACCCGAACTATGAGCTCTTCGTTCGGATCGTTTCCTTTTGGGCGCACGCGAGGTGGGCAACGCCGCCCGGTAGATGGGGCACATTGACGGACTTCTCCTTTTCCTCAATCTTGCGGGAGCAGTAGACGCAGATCGCGACGTTGGGCATCATGTCGCACCTCCATGTGCCGTCTTCTCCCTTACTCGATGCTGCCGGGAAGCGGCACCGTCCGTACCCGGGGCTCGTATTTTCGAGTCGCGCCTCGATCCTGTCAAGCTGACGCTTGATGTTCCCCCGGGAAACTAGCCCGGAAGGGTGTGTATTGAGACGGTGTCCTTGTTATCGAAGAACCTGCGGACGGCGGTTGTCAACTGGCGCCTTGCCGCGTCGAGTTTCGTGACCCGTTCCGCGTGAAGCTTCATCACTCCCCCAAGAGCGCGTCGGGTAGCCCAGGAACGCCGTCAGGTCGTTCACAGGGCGTCGGCCGGCAGGTCGCCGAGCAGCTGCTCCGGGGGCTGAGCGCCATCGCGCGCGGATTCCGGTCCCGGGCGGGCGCGAAGTCAAGCACCGACCTATGGTTGACGGGGGCGGGGACGTGGCGGCTAGCCCGAGCCGCCACGGATGACGCAACGTGCCCGTGTTCCGCTGATCTCGCTGTTCCTGTGCGCGGCCTCCATCCCTGCTATACTCCGGCCCGCGCTGCGTCACTGTTTCTGAATGGTTCCGTCCAATTGGCGTTAGCCGTCAAGGAGAGAGGCTCACTTGCCAAAGCTCCACCAAGTTTTCGTCGGTTGCCCCTACAAGAAGAACATCAGGGGTAACTACGATCGGCTCAAGAGAGAACTCGAATCCGAGACGCCTTTTCACTTCGTCCTGGCTGACACGGGCACCATTACTTCGAGCGATAACCTCCTCGATTACATTATGAACCTGGTCTCGGACTCGGCCGGCTGCATTTTCGATGCGACGGAGGGGAATCCGAATGTGTCGTTAGAGGTCGGAATTGCTCACACGCTCCCGATGAACTACTTGCTGACGGTGAGTACTCGCAAGAAGCGGACGAGGGCTGAACGCGAGGCGGAGAAGGAAGCTCGGGCTGAGGGCGAGATCAACGCGATCATCAGCGACCTGCAGGGCAAGAACCGGATCGAGTACAAGCAGTACCCGGTCTTGAAGCGTGACGTCCTGCGGCGCTGGCTTAACGAACTTCCCTACATGCAACGCTGGAACAAGTTCAAGAAGGACCACAAGGATATGGTTCCGCACGTCCTCCAGTTGTTCGCTGACCTCCGAAGCAGCAACCGCAGCCAGCGACCGCGCTTGGTCGCCATCCTTGAGGGGTCGGGGTTCTCGGCGACCGAGGTTGTCGACGCTCTCGTAAAAAAGGGTCTAATAGTTGCCAAACGTGGTCAGGGCGGGGGGTACTTTTGCCCAACGAAGTGAAGGAGGTCGAGGCTTGGCGGCTAACAAGCGTTGAGACCACCCGCGCCTGACGGCGGGGACGGGCGCGGCCACCGAGGAGGAAGAATGGCCAATCGCAGCTACCGGCTACGAATCGCTCGCGGCGAGCAGCAGTTTGAGGCCGAAGGAGACAAGAGATTTGTACTCGACATGCTCAAGCGGTTCGAGTCCGAGGCCTCCGAGATAGGTCAGACTCCAGCCGCCCCACGCACCGGTAGAGCGGAGAAGCCGCTGCGTCTTGAAGGGCCAGCGGGCAAGGGTCTCTCTCCAGGTGAGTTCGTACGCCAGCTAGGATTCAAGAAGCACATCGACTTGGTTTCAGCCTTTGGCTACTACCTCGAGCACCAGCTCGGAACCAAGGACTTCACCCCCGCCGACCTTAACAACCTCTACTATGAGGCCAAGATCGAGAACTCGAATACGAGTCAGATGTGCATCAGTAATATTCGCCGCGGCTACATGATGGAGTCCAAAGCCGCGAAGAAGGGCGGCAAGAAGCGCTACACCCTAACCCAATCTGGAGAGGAGCACGTCAAGACGCGCCTTTCAAAGCAAGCGAAGTAGGGCTTCCGGCGAATGGCAGCGAAGGACACCGGGAAACCCAAGAGGAAGGGGCGCGCGGCGGGTGCTGCATCCCTGTCCCCGCTTCTTCGCTCGGCATTTGAGGTGCTTGAGCACGGATTGTGGCATTTCTTGCGGAGTAACACTTCGACGGATATGAAGTTTGCTCTCCTGCACGTGGACCAGGCCATCGAGCTTCTGCTGAAGGAGCGCGTCCGGCGCGGGGGACAGTCCATCTACAAGAATCCCAAGGAAACAATATCGATCTGGGGCGCCTATGACATCTTGGACAGCAAGTTGAACTGCAAGATTCCAGAAAAGGCCGATCTTGAGCTGCTACATGAAGAACGAAATAATATTCAACACAAGTACGCGAATCCGAGTCCCGACGACGCGGCCTTCCACGTAGAGAACGCTGTCAAGTTCATCGATCGGTTCACCAAGGATGAGCTCGGTCTTGATCTGGCTGAGTACGTGCCATCGGACTTCCTGGAGCGCATTCTTGGCTGAGTGAAGGGGCGCTGTCCTGGCTCAGTAGGCCCGCCCAACCCGCCGCTATACTTTTCCTTAACCGAGCGGTGTTTGACAGATGTCCCCTGTCCCCCTCCGATCTCACGCGAAGCGATCCCCAGTCAGCAAGCCGCAGCGCGGGGGGGCACGGCCCGCCCGGGGGGCCTGTCGCCTGACCGGGCGCGCCTGTGCTGGAGAGCCGTTCGATCAGTTCTTCGCCACGACGGGCTTAGCCTCGGTGAGCTCGGGGCGCTTGGTGTCGCGCTGGCTGCAGAGCGCGATGAGCTTGCCGCAGGGCAGAGGGGAATCACATCTCAGGGGACAGGGGACAGGGGACTAGAACGCGGCTTTCATTCCCCGGGACCGTTCAAGAAGGGTGAGACAGCGTCCCGGCGACATTCCGGCGTATCAGCCCGGGAGGACGACGTGGTCGAAACCCTCGGCGTACGTATAGCCTTTCGCCTTGCCAAGGGTGGCCGCGCGCGCTCGCATCCGGGCCTCCACAACACTGAAATCGCCGAGCTGGCTCGCGTGACAGGTGATGGCCTTCAGCTTGACGTCCATCGTGCCCGTGATGTCCACGACCAGGCTGGGCTGCTCCCACTGGATCAGATACACCTCCCGTACCTGGTGAGGCTCGTACTCCGGGAGGAGTTCGGGAAACGACAGGTGGTCTCTGGCAAGCGGGTAGACGCAGTCGAGCACGACGCCGCCAGTGATCCGGTGATCCCGGTGCCAGCCGGGGAAGTTGCTGTATGTGCGGTTCGGGTTCTGCGTGATGATCAGGTCGGGTCGCCATCGGCGGATCTGGCTCGTTACGTCACGCCGCAGGTCGCGCGTGTCCTCGACCTCACCGTCTTCGTAGCCGAGAAACTCTACCCGCTCGACGCCGAGCACGCGGGCGGCACACCGCTGCTCTTCCTCGCGAATCGGCGCCAGGCGCTGCGACGTGATGGTGCGGTCGCCCGAGCCCTTGTTACCGTTCGTCACGATGAGGTACGTGACCTCACGGCCTTCCTTGACCAGCCTCGCCACGGTCCCGCCCGCCAAGAACTCGGGGTCGTCTGGGTGCGCGGTCACCACCATGACCCGCCCAGTCGCTGTGGTCATGCGTCTCTTCGTTCCGTGGTGACGGCGACCGATATGGCGTTGGCTTGGCGGCGGCACTGCCACGCCGTCGCCGTCAGCAGGGCCGCCCCAAAGAGAAACGGCGCGGAGAGATCCACCCCATCCGCCAAGGCGCCCATCACCAGAGGCCCCAGGATTTGCCCACTATCGGTCATCATACGGAGCCAGCCGATCGCCACGCCTTGTAGCGGTGGCGGAACCTGATCGCCGATGACAGCCGTCGGGATGGCGGCCACAAAGCCCGCGGCCGCCCCGATCGCCAAGCTCCAGACCCCGAGCACCATCGGCTGCGTCAGGCACGTCACAGTGCCGAGCAAGACGGCATAGCTCAGCAAGCCGGGGATCAGCACGCGCATGCGCCCCCACCGGTCCGACACGGTGCCTCCAAGCCAGAGCGCGAGGAGTCGGCCGAGCACGCTCAGACTGATGAGGAGCCCGATAGCCTCCGGGCCGACACCTCCCCGGCTGGCCAAATAGAGAGGAAAGAGGAAGACGAGGACACCCGTCTGAATGGCGATCAGGGTCGCATTGATCGCGCCCATGAGGAGCACACCGGGTCTACGCAGTATCGCCGTGAGGAGGCGCCAGTCGCGTGATCCTCGCGGCACCGGCGCGCGGCGGGCACCAAGCGACGCCCACCGCCCGACCGCCACCGCCGCTGCGAACACGCACGCCGCCTCGAACACGAACGGGCTCGCCGCTCCGAGCCCCTGATACAGCCAACCGCCAGCGGCGCTGCCCAGCAAGAGCCCTGCCGTTTCGCTCATCAATAACAAGCTGACCGCGCGCCCACGGCGCTCCACGGTCGAGACATTCACCATGGCCGTGGTCGCGACCGTCGCGAACATGGCCCAGCCCACTCCGCCCAGCGCGCGCAAGCCCAGGAAGACCGTGTAGGTGGAGGTCATGACGCTGGCGAGGTCGATGAGCGCAATCAGCAGCAGGCCCCAGATCATGAGGGGTCGTCCGAGGCGGCCGAGCAGGTATCCGGTCGGCACGCTCGCGATCCATTTCCCCGCGCCGAAGACCACCGGGATCAAGGTCACCATCCTGTAGTTCGCCGCGAACGATCGTTGGAGGTAGAGCGGCAGCGAGGGGCGGAGGGCGCCCTGGCCAAGGTTGAACAAGAACGCCGCAGCAAGCACCGCGACCGGCACTCGCTGCTCCCGGTCAACGGGAGGCGCGGTCACCCGGTACTTTCAGTGGCGTTCGCGTGGGCGGGGTCACCAACTTCCTCGATCTCCAGACACCGACATCCTTCTCTGGGCCGCTCACGTGGCGACGTCAACAGGCGGTGCAACACCTGTTCAAGCTGCTGCCCGAGCAGTCCGAGCTCGGCGGACTGGTCCTGCACGGCAGAGAGCTGTCGTCGGACCAGCGCCAGCAGACGAGGACGCACGGTCAGGCGTGGTCCCCCATCGAGGCTCACGATCACTGTTTTGATGTCACGGAGCGGCAGGCCCAACGAGCGGGCCCGACGGATGAAGCGCAGCCGCTGCACGCCGGACTGATCGTACTGTCTATATCCGCCTGCCGTGCGGCTCGGGGTCGGCAGCACGCCTATCTGTTCGTAGTAGCGAATGGTCTTCGCCGCCACGCCAGTAGCCTTTGCGAGCCGACCGATGGTGAGAGCCTGTGCCATCGGCTCACCTCCCTGTTTGATATGGCCGCCACGATAGACCTTCCAGCCACTGGAAGGTCAAGGAGAATTTAGGGAGGAACCCCCGGTAACACCGCTTAGAGCACGCCCAACAGACGGCCCCAAGTGGATCCGTGGCGAAGGCAAAGGGATTGGAACGCGACTTTCAGTCCCCTGCACCGAGAACTGAGGTCGTTCGGCACCGTTGGTTCAAATCACGGGCCCGCAATCACCGAAATCGACTCCCGTCGCCTTCCAGGTCGACTTGGTCTAACTGCTTGTGCTCCCGGGGGGTCGTTCAGAGGTTTCATTCGAGCTTCAAGAGGCTGACCAGCCTGGTACGGCAATCGGCTGTAACCCACAACGAGGCGTGTCTCTGGGGAGCACCCTGCAGTCACTTGCGTTTGGCGATGAGGTATGTTCCGAAACCCACGACGGGCTCAAAGCGTGTCTGAATATACCGGTCTAAAATCTCTACCCCACCGTGGGGCTGGCCGTCGTCGTCTTTGAGGGCTGGGTCTCGGAGCCGAATGACGACGTAGGTGACGCCCGCCCGCTCCAACTCGCTGACCATGACCTCCTGGACAGCGGCGGTGGTCGTGAGGCCTGGGTGGATCTCATGGTAGCGCGTGGCACTGTGTCGTTCCGCGAGGAAGTAGAACAGCGCATCCCCGGTCGCCACGCGATCATGATGGAGGTTGCCCACAAAGATCCGGGCGTCAGGCGGCACCACCGTGCGAATGTACTCGACGCCCGCCTCGTATGCCTGCTGGGCGGGCGCATCGGCGATGCCCCGCGCGCGGGGGATGGTGTAGGTGAACTCGCTCGTCCCCGTGGCCGCGAAGCTCACCATGTAGGCGGCGAAGGTCAGCTTGGTGAGGAGCGGTGGCAGGCCGAAGGTCAGCGCAGTTCCGGCGATAAGGCCCTTCAGCAGGCGATTCCGAGCCTTGGAGGCGAGCCAGGCGAAGAGCACGAGGGCGGGGCACCAGGCCGGGAGCGCGTGGACTACGTCCGAGCGGATGCGCGCGTTATTGAGGAACAGCAGGACGAGCCCGGCGAACAAGGCCACGCGGCGTAGCTCGGCCCGGTCTAACGCCCGCTGGCGCCAGAGCGCGACGACGGTGATGCCGGTAATAGCAAGAATCCCGAGCGGAAAATAGAACCGCAGCCCCGCGAACACCTCCGCGAGCGCGACCGGGCCGTGAAGCCCCGATAGGGGATTCGGTGCCGGCAGGGCCCGCGCCTCGGCAAACGTCGAGAGAGGGAAGAGCACCAAGTCCGCGAGCAGGGTCTTCGCGGGCGTGCCTGCGTACAGGAGCGCGACGAGGGCGACGGCCAGCGGCAAGAGGGTCGCACCCCCGAAGGTCAGGAGCCGACGGAGTCGGGCGCCTGCAGATATCGCCAGAAGTCCCGTGACCACCAAAAAGGTGTAGGCGCCGAAGTCATGCCGGACCAGGGCTGTGACCCCGACGAGCCCTCCGCTCAGCGCGAGCCATGTCAACCGACCGCTGGCGAGAAACTGCAGCACTGCGAACCAACTCGCCGCGGCGATCAGCAACGCCGTCGGCACGGCGCTGCCAAAGAATATGAAGGAACCGAGGGTCAGCGTCCACAGCGCCCATGGGAGCAGCGCGAGCGAGCGGGACGCCATGACGACGCTTAAGGCATAAACGACGAGAGCCCCGGCCGCGATGATGAGGACGGAGGCGGTCCGTTCAACAACCAGCGACGGACTAAATATCCGGAAGAGCGTCGCGAGGAGATAGAATTGCCCGGGCGCATAGAGCGTCCAGAAATCCCGATAGGGGACCTCACCGGCGAGGATGCGCGCGGCCCCGTACACCTGCACGCCCTCATCATAGACATCAATCCGGTGAAAGAACCCCACGGGGACGAAGAGGAACGTGGCGACGACCACGAGGAGGACGCTGAGTCGGCTCTTCATGGGCCCTCTGGAACACTACCACGAGGCGGCGTGTTGAGCGGCCATCGGAGTGAGGCATAGGGCCAAGGGTCGTAACGTCTCAGCGTTACGTTCGTTACCCAAAGGTGCAGTAGCAGGCCTAGCCGCCAGGATATCCATGTTCCCGTCTTCATGCGGCCATTCGGGTACCACCTGACCTATTTCCGGGACGGGCGTGACAAAATGTCACGACAGGGGGCTCGATAGGCCTTAGAAGGTGGAAGTCCTCGGCCCGAGAGAGAACCTCTTGCGACGCGCCGTGGGCTCGCGATTGCGGCGTGAGGATTGATCCAACGCTCGCCAGGCCGGATGGCTGCTCGAAACCCTCCGATCACTCCGGATTGCGCTGGTCTCGCCTACCTCGGTTTGCCTGGTTGCGAGGGCCCGCAACCACTTGCCGGCAAACAGGTCACTCGACTTCCGCTTCGAGGTAACGGCCTAAGCCACAGTTCGCCCGACAGGGCCTTCGTCGCTCCAACGGGTGGGACCCGCGGTCCTCGCGAGAGCTTCGCCCGGCCCTGTGGAGCCGCTCCACCAGGCCTCCGCCCGAGCCCCGTATCCCGGCGCCCATACAGCCGCGGCCGCTCCTTGCCACTCCGTCCGCCGCAAGCTATAGTCGGCCCGCGTCCACAGCTAAAGGAGCGCGTCGATATGGCCCGTCCGCGATCGGCGGTATACGCAGTCGAGGGCGAGTCCAGACGCCCCGGGATCCACCTTGATTGGGTCACCGGGCAGCGCCACCGCCACCACCTGCACGAGACCGTCCTGCGGCGCGCACTCAGGCACGCGGCGGTCTGGCAGGGAGGTCTCCCCAAGCGCGCCAGCCCCACACCCTCCGCCACTCGTTCGCGACGCATCCCCTCGAGGACGGCCACGACATCCGCACGCTCCAGGAGCTGCTGGGGCACCGCGACGTCAGCACACCATGATCTACACGCCCGTCAGGAACCGCAGGCCCGCCACCGTCCGGAGCACGGCAGACCGGATGTTCGGCCCATGAGCCGCCTGGCGGCCTTGCGGGGTATATGTAGCCGGATAGGGCGCAGCGCCCTGCAGTCTATCCGGAGCGGCGAGGGTCGCTCCGGACACGGGCAAAGGGCGGCAACGAAAGGGCCGGGCGCTGTTCGACGCGGAAGCCCCCCGAGCGGTAGACGCGGCAGGGGCTCGCAGGGGTTGCCCTATTACGCAGGTCAGCCTATCCAGTGGCCGAATTGTAGTTATGCGTTCTAGCTTCCGCCAGTGAACCAGCCGAAGAACCAGCACTGGGTGCCACAGTTTTACTTGCGGCACTTCGCGACACCGCAGACTCGCGGCATGGATCACGCTAAAGTCTGGGTCTTCTCTAAGGACGAGGCTGACGGCGACGAGACGCTCACCAGCATTCCAAGCATCTGCGCGCAACGATACTTGTACTCGCCTCTGAGTGAGGTGGGACAACGCACCTGGGACCTAGAGAACCAGCTTTCGAGTCTCGAGCACACCCTCGGCGGCCTCTGGCCATCGCTGGCAGCCGACTGTGTCGACCTCAGCGACCCATCCGTTCGCAAAGGAGTGTCTCTCTTCGTTGCGGTCATGCACCTCCGCCATCCCCACACCCTGATAGTAGTTGAGGAGATACACCGGAGCCTCGTGGCCTTCTATGAGGAGATGCCCAGAAGGCCAGACGGGACCCCGGATGTCGACTCTGTAGAGATTGGTGGCGCCATCTACCCGCTCGATGCGAGTCAGTGGCATGCCTATCGTGCCTGGGGAAGGAACGACCATCATCGCTTCTTCACGCACTTGGTCCGATCGGAGGCAGTCCATCTAGCCGAAATACTACTTGAGAAGCGCTGGTCGATGGTTGCCTCGGAACGCGACACCTTCGTTACCACCGACAAGCCGGTGGGCATTCAACACCAGACCGAGACTGTTTTCGGACTTAGGACGCCCGGTGTTATCGTAAGCTTCCCAGTCAGCCCGACAAGGTTGCTGGTCATGGACGACATGCATCATGAACCCGCAAACCAATACTATCCTCTCAAGGCTTCGATGAGTGGCGCGTTCAACCATCACATCTGGCATAACGGAAGCGGCCTCATGATTACGGGCCGTGCGATTTCAGAAGCGCTCGCCGAACTCGTCGGGTGGGCAGATTCGCTGGCCAAGCGCGACGCATAACTTCGCAGTCGAGCGGACGCGCTCCGCGCGCCGCTCACCGCGGCGTTAGATGGCGCAATATTCAGAGAGGTAATGTGTGAGACCACTGTTCAGCATTCACGCGGGCGAGTACCTAGTTGCGTCGGAAATCGAGCGGCGTTTTCGACGAACCAATGTTTGGGTACCGTCCAAAGACATAGGAGTTGACCTTCTCGTCACGGATCGTCGCAGTCGGCGGGCCCTGTCTCTCCAAGTGAAGTTCTCGAAGGACTTCCTCGCGACACACATGGAGCCGGCTTTTCAGAAACAGCTCAGGGCGTGCGGGTGGTGGACTATCGACCGGAGCAAGCTCGCCAAGTCGCCAGCGGACTATTGGGTCTTCGTTCTTCAGGGGTTTGCCAATCGAACCGTTGATTTCGTCATCGTGCCGCCGCGCGAACTGGCAAGACGGCTAACGTCAATCCACGGACGCGACAAAAAGGTCCACACCTACCTTTGGGTCACCGAAGGCCGACGCTGCTGGGAGACTCGCGGCACGCGGAAGACAGATCAGCTTCTTCTTGCCCACGGAGAGTACGTCAATCGGAAGAGAGACTTCACCCCATGGCTCAACAACTGGACCCCAATTTTGCGCCTAAATCGAGGTTAGCGGCGCGCCGCTCAATTGGAGCCTTAGACCTCACGACCAGAGGGAGGCAATGGCGAAGAACCTGACGGCAGACGAAGTTCGTGAGGAACACCTAGCCTCAATGGGGCCACGCCTCGGATCCGTCTACAATGCTCTCTGGAACGAGGTCGCGTGGCTTCATGCGAAGTGGCACGAATACAAGGAGCTCTACGGCAAGACACCAGCGAGAGTAGAGCTGCTCAACCGTACCGCCGGCCTTTTCTTCCGAATGGTTCGGGACACCTTTTGGGAAGATACACTGCTGCACTTGGCACGACTCACCGACCCGCCACGCTCGGCAGGCAGAGAGAACCTCACGCTGTCGCGGTTGCCCTCTTTAGTCGACGACCCAGGCCTGCGCAAGCAACTGGAGGAGCTACTGAGCGAAGCGCGGTCGAAGACACAGTTTGCCCGCGACTGGCGCAACCGGCATATCGCACATCGGGATCTCGCCAACGCTCTTCGCAAAGGCGCCAAGCCGTTGGCGAGCGCCAGCCGAAACCATGTGGACGAGGCGCTGCGGGCCCTGGCCGCTGTTCTGAGCCGGGTAGACAGTTTCTATCTCAAGCAGACCCTGACATTCGATGTGATAGCGCCGATGACGGGCGGTGTTGCCCTGCTTTATGTGCTCCGTGACGGGCTCGCTGCCAGAGAAAAGCGCCTGGAGAGGCTTCGAGCTGGTCGGCCAGATCCGGAAGACTTCGGGCCGGAACGTGAGGTCTAACTCCGGCATACACCTGACGGGCTTCGCCCGCAGGTGATGCTGGGCGTTGGACAGACAGCGGCCAATGAACGATGGAGTACTCGCCTGAGGAGCTACGCGAGATTCGGAAGCGTGGAAGATCTGCCACCCGGCTCTACATTCTCACGTCAGCGTTGATCCCGGTCGGCTTCGCGGTGGCTGGCTACGGGCTCCTCGCCGCCACTACCCACGCCCAAACGGTGCTCTGCCTAGTGGGCGCTGCGACCCTCGTCACGCCCGGTCTCCTCGTGGCGATGTTTGCCTGGTGCAGCCCGGCGTGCCGATTCCCGTTGCCGCAGGGCTGGTTCCCGCGATACTGCTATCGATGCAAGGCGCCACTTCGATGACGACGAGCTGTCCAACTTCGCGCTGCAGCGGACCGGGACTCGTGGTGCTCGCCCTGGCCGCTGAGCGTGACCGTTCGGCGGCGGAAGGGCCATGAGGTAATCGCATGCGGGTGCTCGTCAATGGTGTGCGGCTCTTCTTTGATGTTGAGGGCTCCAGCCTGGTGCCCGACGGCCCCGCCATGCGGGAGAAGCCGACGATCGTTCTCCTCCACGGTGGTCCCGGATTTGACCACTCGATCTATAAACCGTCGCTCTCGTCCCTAGCCGATATCGCCCAGGTCGTGTTCGTGGACCAGCGCGGGAACGGCCGGAGCGATCCTGGCCCCCAGGAGAGTTGGACCTTGGCCCAGTGGGGCGACGACGTGCGCGCCTTCTGCGAGGTGCTCGGAATCGTGCGTCCGATCGTCCTGGGCATGTCGTTTGGTGGGACGGTTGCCCTGGCGTATGCCACCCGCCATCCGGCTCACCCCGCCAAGCTGATTCTCGGGAACACCGAGGCCGCCGGCGGGACGTATCGAGAGCGTCGAGTTGCGCTGTTCGAGCGCTTCGGCGGACCGGAGGTCGGCGCCCTGGCCCGCCGGCGGTTCCTCGACGGGCACACTGACGGAGCCACGCTCGAGGCCTGGGTCCGCTTGGCCTTCCCTGTCTACAGTCGGACACCACGCGATCCGGACGTGATCCGACGTGCCGTCCGGCATCCCGAGGTCACGCGTTGGTTCACACGGCCCGGTGGCGAAGGTCACACGTTCAACTTCTTCCAGGCCCTTCCGCAGGTGCAATGTCCGGCCCTCGTGTTAGGCGGGGAGGAAGACCCGATGACGCCGATCGAGTGTCAGGCGGATATCGCCGCGGCTCTGCCGGCGCATTTGGTTCGTTTCGAGCGCTTTCCGGGGTGTGGGCACACAGTACTCGTTGATGCACTCGAGCGCGCCATGGCAGCGATACGGGACTTCATCGTTCACTGAGTTGGCTCAAGGCGGGAAGGAGCGAGAGTCGCATGGGCGCGGCGGGGATAGCGCCCCGCCGAACAGCGCAGTGGAGCGGACCGCTGGCTCGCATTCGCTCGCCGCGGCCGCTCACCGCGAACGTTCGGCAGTCCTGACGGCCACTCGATGCTGATGACACACTTGGAGTGCGACGCGGTGCTGTTTGATCTCGACGGAGTCCTGGTGGACTCGGCCGCGTGCGTGGAGCACCATTGGCGACGGTGGGCAGCGAAAAATCATCTGGATCTGGACGAGATCATGCGCATCGCGCATGGAAGGCCAACGGTGGACACTATTCGCCTCGTTGCGCCGCATCTGCCTGCCGAGGAGGAAGGCGCTCGCCTGGACGCCAACGAGGCGTTCGATACTGATGGTGTGACGGCGGTCGAAGGCGCCGCTCCGCTCGTGCACTCGCTCCCACCGGATGCGTGGGCGATCGCGACTTCGGGAACGAGAAATACCGCCATGACTCGGTTGAGGCACACAAGCTTACCAATGCCCTTGGTCCTCATCACGGCGGATGATGTCAAGCGCGGCAAACCCAACCCAGAGGCCTACTTGCTAGGAGCTTGTCGGAGAATTTCTCTCCGCTCGGACTGAAAACTCTGCTGTAGTGGAATCATGAAAACAACGACGCGAGGCGAGCCCGCGATGTTCGAGCAGACCCCGCTGATCAGCGGGGAGGCACCGGCCGTGCGGCCCGCCACGCCGCCGCGCGGCGGCAGCCCCTCGAAGGTGTTTCGGCCCTGGAGTCCGGAGCAGACGGCCTTGTTGCCGGCCTCCAAGCGGGACTACCTGGGGGACGACCATCTCGCCGTGTTTCTGCTCGATGTGCTGCCGACCCTGACCCTGCAGCCGATCCTCGATGCCTATCCCGAAGATCGGGGGCAGCCCCCGTACGATCCGCGGATGATGACGGCGCTGCTCCTCTACGCCTACAGCCAGGGGCTGACCAGTTCGCGGCAGATCGAGCGGCGGTGCCGGGAGGATCTGGCCTTCATGTACCTCACGGCCGATGCCTGCCCCGACCACGACACGATCTGCACGTTTCGCCGGACGCATCTGACGGCGTTCACGACGCTGTTTCTGGAGACCCTGCGGATCGCCCAGGAAGCCGGGGTGTTGAAGCTGGGGCGCCTGGCGCTCGACGGGACGAAGATCCGGGCCAACGCCTCCAAGCACAAGGCGATGAGCTATGCGCGGATGCCGGAGCGCCAGGCGGTGCTGCAGGCCGAGATCCAGCGGTTGCTGGAGGAGGCGGAGTCGCTCGACCGGGCCGAGGACGCGCAGTACGGGCGTGGGCGGCGGGGGGACGAGTTGCCGGTGGCGCTGCAGGATCCCGCGACGCGGCCGCAGCGGTTGCGCGAGGCCAAAGCCCGGGTCGAGGCCGCGCGCAAGCGGGAGCTGGCGGCGGAGAAGCAGGGCCACGTGGCGCAGATCGAGGCGGCCCAGCAGGCGCTGGAAGCTGAGGCCCGCGCGCACGCCCGTGCGGAAGGGAAGGCGACCCCCGAGGCCGCGCGGCCGGCGCCGAAGGCTCAGCGCAACTTCACGGACCCCGAGTCGCGGATCATGAAGACCGCCGACGGGTTCCAGCAGTGCTACAACGCCCAGGTCGCGGTCACGGTGGGGAGTCAGTTGATCGTGGCCGGGGACGTGGTGCAAGCGCCCAACGACAAGCAACAGCTGCAGCCCATGGTCGACCAGGTGATCGCGAATATCGGCGTGCCGACCGGGATGATCGCGGATAGCGGGTACTTCTCCGAAGCCAACGTGCAGGGCGTGGAAGGGCGAGCCGCCGAGCCGATCGAGGCGTACATCGCCGTGGCGCGGGATCGCCACGGGGCGCCGCCCAGTGGGCCGCCGCGCGGGCGGATTCCGACGGGGCTGAGTGTGGCGGACCGGATGCGCCGGCGACTGCGCACGACGCGCGGCCGGGCGATCTACGCGCAGCGGAAGATCACCGTCGAACCGGTCATCGGCCAGATCAAGGGCCGCGGCTTCCGTCGCTTCTCGTTGCGCGGCGTGGAGGGTGTGAAGGGCGAGTTCCAGCTGGTCTGCGCGGTCCACAATCTCGTCAAACTCTGGCGGACCGGGGCGGACGCGATGCGCCGCTGGCGGCGCGGCCCGCAGTTCGCCTATGCCTGAGCCGGGAGGGACGATCCGTACGCGCTCCGGTTCGACCCGGGGCCCTCGTGATCGCGGACGCCTCATGCCGTCACCGCTGTCCGTCCGGTTCGCGATGATTTCACCGACACGCTCCTAGCCGCAGCGAAACTAGATGTGAGGCCCGAGAAATGCGTAGTCGTCGAGGACGCTCCCGCAGGCATTCGCGCGGCGCATGCGGCTGGAATGCGTGTAGTTGCCGTTGCGGCGACACATTCTCAGGCCGAACTCGGAGAGGCCGACGTTAGGGTCGAGCGTCTGGCGGATATCCAGATTTCACGGAGTGACGTGCGGCCGGGTGGTCGGTTGACTGTGCGTGTAAAGGAGGCATGAGTCTGCTCGGATCGGGTTCGCTGCACAGGATGAGAGCTGCCGAACAACGACATCCAGCCGACGCGCTCGCGCGCGCGGCTGATGCCGACCGGTAGTCGGCAGGTCGCGAAGATCAATGGCAGACCAAAGCCCACGACACCTCGTCTTGCTGCCGGCGATGCTCTGCGATGAAGATCTCTATCGGGCGCAGATCGCTGCCCTCGGGGATTTTGTGGAGTCACTGCCGCTTGTTGTTGCTGAGGCAGACATGGCCGAGAGCGCTGCCGCGGTGCTTCGGCGGGCACCAGCGCGGTTCGTACTTGCTGGTACGTCGTATGGTGCTAGCCTAGCGCTCGAGGTTGCGGTTACAGCTCCAACCCGCGTGCTCGGGCTGTGGCTGATGGGTTGCAACCCGGGACCGCATGGACATCCCGAGGCGGCCAGCCGGCTTGGTGGCCGAGTGGAGGCTGGCGAGTTCGAGGCGGTCGTCGAGGAGTTGGCACAGAGGACAGTGTACGCTCGTGGTCCGAACGGGCCGGTGGCCGGCGCCGCGTTTCGGAGAATGGCCCGGCGACTCGGTCCCGCGGTATTCCTGCAACAGAACGCAACGCTCCTCGGACGGCATGACCGGCGAGGCAATCTGGCGGGCATCGACTGCCCGACACTGTTGATCTGGGGCCGTGAGGATGATTTCGCCGAGATCGCACACGGGTCCCTGATGGCGGCCCGGATGCCGCGAGCCAACCTCGTCGTCCTCGACGACTGCGGCCATTTGCCGCCGATTGAGCAGCCCGCGGCGGTTGCCGACGCTGTCCGTACGTGGTTGCGTCAGGTATAGGCCGTGACGGATCTGTTGCTAACCGTCCGACTCGGCATCAGCGCGCCGAGCCCCATCAAACACGATCGGCTAACCCCACGCTGCGGCGGGACCGGGCGCTCGCGATGCTCGCGCACCGGCGGCCGAGCGTGAACGTTAGGCTCTAAGGGAGACACCGGATCGCTTCGTTGAAACGCCGCTTGTCAGCCTCTCGCGCAGGCGGTCGACTTCGGTGGTTGCGCGGGCTGGATTTGAACCAGCGACCTTTGGGTTATGAGCCTGATTCAGGCCGCGACGCCAGTCAAACTAGAGCGAGAGCGATTGAAACGGCGGGGGCCTATCGGTCGCGACCTGAGGGCGCTCTGTGCAACCGAAGACGAGGTCGAGGTCGTCGAACGTTTCCTAGGGCACGTCTGTGATCCCGATTTTCTCTTCTCCCTGACCCTGGCCCGGCTCGCCGGGATCCGAGATGACGATCCCGACGCGCCGTTCGCGCGCGCCGTTGGAGCGCTGGCGAGCGGCTTCCACTTACCTGCCGATTCGACCCGTAACGGCTCGTCCCTTAGATCGTGATCGTCCGGAACCGAAGGATGATGACGGCGAGGATGACGATGGTGAGACTGCCGAGGACCGGGTTCCCGTAGGAGCTGACCAGCACCTGCGCGCCGCCCAGGACCAGCGCGGCGAGCGCGAGGTTGCCGAGCGACACCCCCGCCACCAGGACGAGCATGAAGGCGTTGATGAGCCAGGGGACGCCGAGGTTGGGGTGCACGCTCACGAGTGGGGTGAGGAGCGCGCCGGCCAGGCTCGCCAGGCCCGCGCCGAGGCAGAAGGTGACGAACCGGACGAGTCGCGTGTTGATGCCGAGCGCCTGCGCCAACTCCTCGTTCATGATCACCGCCTGGGCGACGACCCCGATCTGCGTCCGTTGCATCACGAGCCAGACGAGGACGCCGAGGGCCACCGCGATCAGGAGGAGGACGAGCCGGTACTGGGAGTAGGTCACGCCGGCCACGCTGATCGGCTGCGCGATCGCGCTCTCGGCGAAGTGGATCTCGCGCCCGAAGTAGAGTGTGAGGATCTGCACGACGATGATGTTGAGGCCCCAAGTGGCGAGGATCGTATCGAGCGGCCGCGCGTAGAGCGCGCGCAGGACCCGCCACTCGACCAGCGCCGCGACCGCCACCCCCATGACCGCCGCCAGGAGCAGCGCCGTCCAGGGGTTCCAGCCGGCCCAGGTCGTGAGGACCCCCGCATAGGCACCCATGGCGAGGAACGCCCCGTGGGCGAGGTTGATGATCTTGAGGACCCCGTAGACGACGAGGAGGCCGACCGCCACGATGTACAGCACACCGGCCGTCGTGACGACGTCGAGCAGCTGCGTGGTGTACATGGCGATCGGCCTCCCCCGGGGTCAGCTCTTTCCGTTTCCGTTTACTTGAGGTTCGGGCACTGGTTGCCCGGATCGACGAGCCCGAAGCTCTTGATGATCTTGGTCTTCCCGTCCGCCTGCACCTGGGCGAGGTAGACCGGCAGCGGCGCGTGGTGCTGCTTGTTCATCTGCACCGGTCCCCGCGGCCCCTTGAAGACGATCGTCGGCAGCACCGCCGCTACCTTGTCCGCGTCGGTGCTCTTCGCCTTCTCGACCGCCATGGCGTACGCATGGATGCCGTCGTACTCCGGCTCGGAGAGCGAGTTCGGCGTCTTGAGATTGGTCCCGAACTTCTTCTTCATTGCCTCGAGGAAGGTCTTGTTCTCGGCGTTGTCGATGCCGGTGAAGTAGTCGCCGGTGTAGTAGACCCCCTCGGCCGCGTTGCCGCCCTGCTCGGCCGTCAGCTCGTCGATCGAGAGGCTCCCGACCGGCATCTTCAAGCCGGCCGCCTTGAACTGCTTCATGAAGTCGATGTTCGGCCCGCCGCCCGAGGTGGCGTACATGATGCCGTCCGGGTTGGCCGCGCGGATCTTGCTGATGATCGCCGTCCAGTCGGACTGCTGGAGCGGCTGGTACTCCTCGCCGAGGATCGTGCCGCCCAGTTCCGTGATCGTCTTCTTGGCCGGCTCGATCAACCCGCGCCCGAAGGCGTAGTCGCTGCCGAGCACGAACCACTTCTTGACTTTCTTCTCGTCGGTCATGAACTTCACGAGCGGCGGCACGATCTGCTCGGGCACCCAGGCGTTGACGTAGAGGTACTTCCCGCAGGCACGCCCCTCGTAGAAGGAGGTGTAGATGAAGAGCGTCTTCGCGCGGTCGGCGATCGGGGCGCCCGCGTTGCGCGCCGCGCTCGTCTCCATGGTGATGATCGCGTCGGCCTTGTGCTGCCGGATCGCCGTGTTGAACGCTTTCACGGCACCGGCCGGGCCGCTTTCGTCGTCGAGCGGCATCAGCTTCACCGGCCGCCCCATGATGCCGCCCTTGGCGTTCAGCTCCTCGACCGCCAGTTCCGCCGACTGCACGACGGCCGGCGCCACGACGCTGTTTACGCCGGAGAGGCCGACCGGCACGGCGATGACGATTGGCTGCTTCTCGGCCGACTGCGCCGTGCCACCCGATAGCGTGGCGAGCCCCAGCATCAGTTCCAGGGCCACGAGTGTTCTCGAACTCTTCCGCATGGCTGTTCCCCCTTACGGTTCTAGATGACCAGGTTTCGTTCGACGTGCTCCCGCGCGCCGGCATCGCTGGCGCGCCCGGTCTCGACGACCGTCCCCCCCTTTAGGACGGCATAGCGGTCCGCCAGCGCCAGCGCGAACCCGACGTTCTGCTCCACGAGCACGACCGTGAGGCCGTGCGCCCGCCCCTCCTCCGCCAGGACCTCTGTGAGCCTCGTGATCATGGCGGGTTGAAGCCCTTCGGTGATCTCGTCAACGAGGACCAGACGCGGGCGGGTGAGGAGCGCCCGTCCGATGAGGAGCATCTTCTGCTCCCCCCCCGAGAGCGTCCCCGCGCGCTGTTGCAGCCGCGCCTTCAAGACCGGGAACCAGCGCGCGATCATCTCGAGCCGCGCGTCGAAACTGGCCCCGTCTCGCAGCGCGAGGCGGAGGTTCTCCTCCACCGTCAGGTCCTGGAAGATCGCCTTCTCCTGGGGGACGTAGCTCACCCCGAGGCGCGTGATGCGGTAGGGCGGCCATCCGGTGACGTCCTGCCCGAGAAGCTCCACGCGGCCTTTCTTGGCCGGCAGGAGCCCCATGATCGTCTTGAGGAGCGTCGTCTTCCCCATCCCGTTCTTCCCGAGGATGGCGAAGATCTCTCCGCGCGGGACGTCGAGGGCGACGCCGCGGAGAACCGGCGACTCGCCGTAGCCCCCCTCGAGGGCCTGGATGGCGATCATGGCTTGCCGCCGATGTAGATCGTCCGGACCAGCTCCGAGTCGGCCACCTCCGCGAGCGGGCCATCGAGGAGGATCTTCCCCTGGTGAAGCACCACGAGCCGCGTGCTGATCTCGCGGACGAAGTCGAGGTCGTGCTCGATGAGGAGCAGGCAGAGCCGGTGGCTCCGGGCCAGCTCCCGCAGCACGCTGCCGATCGCCGCCCGCTCGTCGCGCGTGAGCCCCGCCGTCGGCTCGTCGAGGAGGAGCACCGTCGGCTCGAGCGCGAGCACCATCGCAAGCTCCAGGGCCTGCTTCGCCCCGTGCGAGAGGTGGCCGGCCGGCTCGTTCAGGAGCGGCAGGAGCCCCGAGACCTCGACCGCGTGGAGGGCCGGCTCCGGCAGCTCCAGCGTCCGGGAGCGCCGCCAGGGCGACGCCGGCGTCCGGTAGGCGCGCGCCACGCGCAGGCAGTCGAGGACCGTCAGGGCGTCGAAGACGTTCGGCGTCTGGAACTTCCGGCCCACGCCCAGCGCCACGCACTCTTGCGGCGGCAGGCCGTCGATCCGACGGCCGCCCACCCGCACCTCGCCGCTCGACTGCTCGCGGCCGTCCGCGATGCAGCGGAGGAGTGTGGTCTTGCCGGCGCCGTTCGGCCCGACGATCCCCACGACCTCGCCCCGTCTCGCCTCGAGGTTCACCCCTTCGAGCACCTGCAGGCTCCCGAACCGCTTCGACACGCCACGCAACTCGAGGACCGGCCCGTCCTCGCTCGCGGTGGTGGCCGCGCCGTTCGCTCTGGGAAGGGCGCGCAGCGAGGCGGCGTGCACCGCCGGGCGGGCGAGAACCGGCCTCCGCGTCTCCGCGAGCGAACGGACGAGCCGCGACACGCCACTGACGAGCGCCGGCACGAGCCCCTGTGGAAGGTAGACGACGACCAGCACGAACGCGAAGCCGACGAAGAGGAGCCAGACGAAAGGGAGGTTGCCGCCGAGGACCGCCGAGACGTAGTTGATGCCGATCGTGCCGAGGATCGGGCCGACCAGCGTCCCGCGGCCGCCCAGCGCCGTCCAGACGACCATCTCCGTCCCGAAGATGAAGTCGCCGTAGTTGTGAGCCGCGACGGTCCCGAAGAGCACGTAGAAAGCGCCGGCCAGCGCCGCCACCGCGCTGCAGACTGCCATCAGGCCGATCTTAAGGCGCGAGGTCCGGAGCCCCAGGTACCGGCAGCGGTCCTCGTTCTCGCGGATCGCGACCAGGATCCGCCCCGCGTCGCTCGTGACGAGCACGTAGGCGCCGACCGCCACGAGGAGGAGGAGCCCCCCCGAGATCCAGAACCACTGCTCGACCGAAAGGAACGGCGCCGGGATCGGCAGCCCGCTGCTCGACCCCGTGTACGCGCCGCCGGAGAGGATGATCTGCGTGAAGACCACCGGGAGTGCCAGCGTCACGATCGCCGCGTAGATCGGCGACGCGCGGTCGAAGAAGGCGAGCCACCCGACCCCTGCGCCCATCAGCGCCGCCGCCGCCATCGCCACGACGATCGCCCCCGCCGTCGCAAGCGGCCCCTCGATGTAGTAGGCGAGCGCGAGGGCCACCGTGTAGACGCCGATGCCGAAGAACGCCGACTGGCCGAACGTCAGGACGCCCGTATAGCCCCAGAGGAGATCGACCGTGATCGCCGCGATCGCGAAGAAGAACGCCTGGGCGAGGATCTGCTGCGCGTACTCACCGAGAACAAACGGGCTCGCGGCCAGCGCCGCGGCCAGGAGCGTTGTGACGGTGAGTATGCCTTGCCACCGAGCGGCCATCAAAGTGTCCACGGCACTATAACTCCGTTTCGGGCACAATGCGAACGGTGGGGGTGTCTATGAGCGATCGAAAGGGACGCGACGAGGCGGTCGTGAAGATCGCCTGCGTCCAGATGGCGCCGGTCGTCGGAGAGAAGGAGCGGAACGTCCGCCGGAGCGTCGAGCGGATCGAGGAGGCCGTCGGCGCGGGCGCCAGCCTCATCGTGCTGCCCGAGCTGTGCAATTCGGGATACGTGTTCGACTCCCGCGAGGAGGCCTTCGCGCTGGCCGAGGAGATCCCGGACGGCCCCACCTGCCAGGCCTGGATCGAGGTCGCCCGCAAGCACGGTCTCCACCTGGTCGCCGGCATCGCCGAGCGGTACGGGCAGGTCCTCTACAACGCCGCCGTCGTCATCGGGCCATCAGGCTTCGTCGGGAAGTTCCGGAAGAACCACCTCTGGAACGAGGAGAACCTCTTCTTCGAGCCGGGCAACCTCGGCTTCCCCGTCTTCAAGACGCCAATAGGTCGTATCGGGACCTTCATCTGCTACGACGGCTGGTTCCCCGAGAGCTATCGGCTCTGCGCCCTGCAGGGCGCCGATATCGTCTGCATCCCCACCAACTGGGTCCCCATCCCCGGGCAGGCGAAGAACCGAGAGGCGATGGCCAACATCCTCGTCATGGCCGCCGCCCACGTCAACTCCGTCTTCGTCGCCGCCGCCGACCGGGTCGGCACCGAGCGGGAGCAGCCCTTCATCGGCCAGAGCCTCATCGCGTCGTATACGGGCTGGCCCATCGCCGGCCCCGCCAGCCCCGACAAGGAGGAAATTCTCTACGCCGAGGCCAACCTCGCCGACGCCCGCCGCAAGCGCAACTGGACCGAGTACAACCAGGTGCTCCGCGACCGCCGCATCGACGTCTACGATGAGATGCTCGGGGCCAAAACAACCAGGGGGTGGTACTGATGACGTTGCCGCCGCTCAAGCACGTGGCCGAACTGGCCGGCTACCCGCTGCCAGAAGCGGATCTCAAACAGGTCGCGTCGATCCTCGAGGGGATGATGGAGGACATCCAGAAGCTCCGTGATCTGGACTTGCCCGACGACGTCGAGCCGATCCTCACCTTTCACGTCGACCCCTGGGAGGCGTGAGATGAGCGCTGCCGAGTGGCCCTGGCGATCTCTGGCCGACGCCGCGAGCGCCGTCGAGTCGCGGGCCGTCTCGCCCGTTGAGCTGACCCAGGCCTGTCTCGACCGGATCGAGAAGGTCGACCGCGCCGTGCACGCCTTCGTCTCCGTCGATACCGAGGGGGCGCTCGAGGCCGCCCGGGTCGCCGAGCGCAACATATCGGCCGGCCGCTACCGAGGCCCCCTGCACGGCATCCCCATCGGCATCAAGGACAACTACGACACCGTCGGCGTCCCCACCCGCAACGGCTCCCAGGTCTTCATCGACCGGATGCCGTCGTCGGACTCGACGGCCTGGGCGCTCTTGCGCGACGCCGGCGCCGTGCTCCTCGGCAAGACCGTGATGAGCGAGGCCGCCTGGGGCGTCGACTTCCCGCCTGTGCGGAACCCCTGGGACGTGCGGCGCAACCCCGGCCTGTCGTCCGGCGGCTCCGGAGCCGCCGTGGCCGCCGGAATGTGCTTCATGGCCATGGGGTCGGATACTGGCGGGTCCATCCGGATCCCCGCCGGACTCTCGGGCGTCGTCGGGTTGAAGGCCACCTACGGCCGCGTCTCGAAGGCCGGCGTTATGCCCCACACCTGGTCTCTGGACAACGCCGGGCTGTTGACCCGGCGGGTCGAGGACGCCGCGTTGACGCTCCGGGTGATCGCCGGCTTCGACCCGCGCGATCCCGGCTCGGCCGACATGCCCGTCGGCGACTACCTCGCCTCGTTGAAGAAGGGCATCCGCGGCCTGCGCGTCGGCGTGCCGTGCGAGCACTTCTGGGACCGGATGGAGTCTCGCGTCGAGCCTGTCGTCCGCCAGGCCTTGCGCGATCTCGAGGGGGCCGGCGCGCGGGTGAAGGAGGTCTCCATCCCCCACATGGCCGGCGCCCTCGGCGCCATCCTCGTGACCGAGATGGCGTCGGTCACCGCCTGGCACGACACGTATCTGCGGCAGCCCGACCGGCGTGCCCGGTACACCCCAGAGGTGCGCGCCCTCATGGACGCCGGGAAGTTCATCTTCGCTACCGACTTCCTCAAGGCTCAGTGCCTGCGCCGGGTGCTGATCGATGAGGTGCGCGCCGCCTTCGCCGGCGTCGACGTCCTCGCGACGCCGACATTGCCCTTGTGCGGCTGGGAGGTCTCGCAGAGCCACGTCGAGATCGCCGGCCAGCCCGAGCACGTGCTCCACGCTTGCTGGCGTTACACGTACCCCTGGAACCTGACCGGGCTGCCCGCGCTGTCCGTGCCGTGCGGGTTCGCGGACGGGCTCCCCGTCGGCCTGCAGCTCGTCGGGAAGCCATTCGACGAGGCGACCATCTTACGGGTGGGGGAGGCGTATCAGCAGGCCACCCGCTGGCACGAGCAGCATCCGGCCGACCCCGCGCCGGGTGCGGCCTGACCGTTGTTCGAGGAGTCGCAATGTCCGACTGGAAGCTGGACCGGAAGAGCGCGTACGTCCCCGACGTCATCCCAGACAGCGACCTCGCCATGTATCGCAAGGCCGGCTTCGGCCATCCCATCGGCTGGGGCCGCAAGGTCGGCATCGCCGTCGTCGACATGACCCGCGCCTTCACCGAGGACCGGTTCGCGTTGGGGAGCGCGAAGATGGGGCAGGTGGCGCTACGGGGGATTGCGCAGTTGCTCGCGGTGGCCCGGCCGGTCGGGTTGCCAATCTTCTTCACCAAGATGGTGCCGTTCAAGAACCGCACCGAGGCCGGCCGCTGGTTCGACTCCTGCCCCGGCATCTTCGGCCAGGACGACGACCCCGCCGCCCATGAGTCCGTCGAGATCCCGCCCGAGATCGCCCCACGTCCCGACGAGCCCGTGATCGTCAAGGGGAAGCCGAGCGCTTTCTTCGGCACGCAACTCCACAGCATGCTGACCTACCACAACGTCGACACGCTGATCATCACCGGCATGGTCACCTCCGGCTGCGTCCGGGCGACCGTCGACGACGCCTTCTCATACGACTACCGGGTGATCATTCCCGAGGAGTGCGTCGCCGACCGCGCCGAGGTGCCGCACCGGGTGAACCTGTTCGATATGGAGATGATCAGTGCGGATGTGATCGAACTGGAGGAAGTGCTGCGGCATCTGCGCGGGCTGAACCGTGCCGTGTACGCGGAGGCCAGGCTGTAGTGCCGGTCCTCATTGCTTTCTTTGTGATCGCCCAGGGCTCGTCCGTCACATGCGCGCGAAGTGAAGAGTCCGCGCCGCCGGTTCCTTAGGGATTTTGAACTGGTACGGAATCAGCGTGGAAGTTCTCTCGCAGGCGCGCGAAGTCAACCTCGACGCACGTGAGACGAACAACGCCGCGCTTTGTCATGAGGAAGGGAGCGCCGGCCCCGCCTGCGCCGCTCGGGGCCGGCACTCCCGGGCTGAGGGTCTACTCGACGATCGCCTGGTAGACAAGCTGCTTGAAGAGCTTCCGGTAGTACGCTCGTTCCGGGCTCGGCGCTTGGGTCATGAAGATGCCGACCAGCTCCTGCTTCGGATCAACCCAGAAATAGGTGCCGCCGAAGCCAGCCCACATGTACTCGCCGGCCGACCCGGGCGTCCCGGCCACGCCATCCCCTTGCCGGACGGCGAAGCCCAGCCCGAAGGTGTAGCCAAGCGTCCCGAGCAGCAGCTCGCCCGGTGTCGGCGTGGGCGTGACCCCGACGGTGATCCTGGCGAGGTGATCCGAGGTCATGAGTCTCACGGTACTCGGGCTCAGCACCCGCACGCGATCGAGCTGCCCACCATTCAGCAGCATTTGGGAAAAGCGCAGGTAGTCGGCGGCCGTCGACACGCCACCTGCTCCGCCCGAGTCGTTCTTCGGCGGCGCCGTGACGTCGAGGAGCTTGACCGGCCAACCCGGCAGCGCCTGGGCCACCCGTCCGAGCTTGGCCGCGGGAACGAAGAAGCCGGAGTCCGTCATCTTGAGCGGTTGGAACAGGCGCTCCTCGAGGAACCGACCGAGCGTCATCCCGGAGGCCGCCTCGACCACCCGGCCGAGCACGTCCGAGGATAAACTGTACTCCCAGACCGTCCCGGGCTGGTGGGCGAGCGGCGCCTTCGCCAGGCGCTCGACCTGCTCGGCGGGGGTCATATCCCTCGCGTCGAACGGGAAGCCATCCGGCTGATACACTCCGGCCTTCGTGTATGCCTCCTTCACTGGCGCGTTTACCGTGATCTCGCCGTACACCAAGCCGGAGGTGTGCCGGAGCAGGTCCTGAATTGTCATTTCCCGCTCGGCAGGCACCATCGTGTAGGTCACCCGGCCGTTGATCGGGTCGAACTTCAACGCACTCACCTGGAGCTTCGCGAACGGCGGGAGATACTTCGAGACCGGGTCGGTGAGAACGAGCCGCCCCTCCTCCACCAGCACCATCGCCCCCACCGTGACGAGCGGTTTCGTCATCGAGTAGATGCGAAAGATCGCGTCCTTGCCCATCGGAGCACCGGCCGCCTTGTCCCGAGAGCCAAAGCTCTCGAAGTACACGATCCGGCCCTTGCGGGCGACCACGGCGACCGCGCCGGGGAACTTGCCCTTTTCGATCTCGCTCCGCAAGACCGCGCCAATGCGGTCCAGGCGTTCCGAAGAGAGACCCACCTGATCCGGCCGGGCCGAGGGCAACGCCTGCGCCCAGGCCATCGAGGCGGACAGAACGATGAGGGCGGACATAACGAGGCTGACCAGCGTTCTCATAGGGTGCCTCCTCGTGGGGAAAGTTGGGATGGCGGGCATGCTAGGCTTGCGCCTCTCGCTTGTCAATACGCCCAGATCTAGTAGGCGCCTGCGCCTGAGTCCAAAAACCTTCTCAAGGTGCCGAGCGCAAACCCCGCATTTCGATACGTGCCGCGGTTCCGCTTGGTGACGGTCCAGAAAGAAATGATTGTGGACAGCGCCTGACGGTTACGCTGAGCGGCGCGCGAAGCGCGTCCGCTCCAGCGTAGAGTTAGACCTCACGACCTTTGCGTCCCCCACGGCCACGAGTCCCGTCCTTCTGCGCTGCGGCGCCAGAAGTCTTCCTGGCCATAAACGATTCGAACCTTTGCGTTAGAACAAATACGTACTCGCATATAGCGGTTAAGAACTCAAACAAGTCCGTCGCGTCGTCGCGAGATATTCTGTCCTCCGTCGCGTGAGCTGCCACATTTCTGTGCTTGCGGAGTTCGTCTCCCCAATTGAATAGCCGTTCGTCGATTAGTCTGCGGTCCCGAAGCTCCGGTAACGCCTTCGCCAGATGTCGATCCTTTGTTCCAAAGTGGATACACACGGCCTCCAGGGCACGACCGCACATAACGGCGCAAGCGGTATAGGCTGCAGCCTTGTGGCAGCGTTGCGCTTCCTCAAGAGAGATCCGCACGATATCGGGAATCATTGCGTTCGTCTCGCGTTCCGCCCGGGGCCAAACACGCGTGGCCTTACCCCACAGCGATTCGCCGTGATCGCCTTCACCTTGCCAGGTTTCGCGGGCTATGACCGCTTCGTGACACGCGGGACAAACGGCCAACGAGACGCGGTGGTCCGGGAGTTCGATCATGACGCGATCATCGAAGTATTTCGCTTCGTGGGTTGCAAGGACCTCTGCCTTTACGGTGGCGTCGCAGTGGCCGCAGTCAACAGCGACATGAACCTTCCCAGGTGCCCCTGACACTCTGATGCTCCCTCCTAAAGAGGTCTAACTACAATTCGGCCACTGGATAGGCTGACCTGCGTCATAGGGCAACCCCTGCGAGCCCCTGCCGCGTCTACCGGTCGAGGGGCTACCGCGTCGAACAGCGCCCGGCCCTTTCGTTGCCGCCCTTTGCCCGTGTCCGGAGCGACCCTCGCCTCTCCGGATAGGCTGCAGGGCGCTGCAGCCTATCCCGCTGCATATACCCCGCAAGGCCGCCAGGCGGCTCATGGGCCGAACATCCGGTCTGCCGTGCTCCGGACGGTGGCGGGCCTGCGGTTCCGGACGTGCGTGTAGATCATGGTGTGCTGGCGTCGCGGTGCCCCAGCAGCTCCTGGAGCATGCGGATGTCGTGGCCGTCCTCGAGAGGATGCGTCGCGAACGAGTGGCGGAAGGTGTGGGGCTGGCGGCTTGGTGAGACCTCCCTGCCAGACCGCCGCGTGCCTGAGTGCGCGCTGCAGGACGGTCTCGTGCAGGTGGTGGCGGTGGCGCCGCCCGGTGACCCAATCAAGGTGGATCCCGAGGCGCCTGGACTCGCCCTCGACTGCGTATACCGCCGATCGCGGACGGGCCATGCCGACGCACTCCTTTAGCTGTGGACGCGGGCCGACTATAGCTTGCGGCGGAGGGAGTGGCAAGGAGCGGCCGCGGCTGTATGGGCGCCGGGATACGGGGCTCGGGCGGAGGCCTGGTGGAGCGGCTCCACATGGCCGGGCGAAGCTCTCGCGAGGACCGCGGGTCCCACCCGTTGGAGCGACGAAGGCTCTGTCGGGCGAACTGTGGCTTAGGCCGTTACCTCGAAGCGGAAGTCGAGTGACCTGTTTGCCGGCAAGTGGTTGCGGGCCCCCGCAACCAGCAACGACGAGGGGTTAGCGGACGCAGGAGCCGCTAGCCCCTTTCGTTTACCCAGGAATTGCGCCACGTCTTGAGCTGGGCTGACGCGGCGCCTAGCCTCGATTTCCACGGTGCGGGGAAAGACTAACACTGGGGGCCCCCGGGGGCGGAATCACGCGAAGCGGATGCGCAGCGACGTGCCGCCCAGCCACGGCATCGGCGTGGGCTGATCCGCGAGCCGCGAGGCCACCA